>JAEDNB010000020.1 GCA_016302725.1 Lentisphaeria bacterium | reverse complement strand
CGTCGCGGGGATGCCGGGGGAGGGGGTGCCCGCCAGGGCATTTCCTCCCCCGCAGTCCCCCCCTGCGACGGCGCAAGGCAGGCGCAACGCGCCTGGCGCGGCCCCGCACCGCACCCCCTTCCGCCCCCTCCGTGCGCCCGCAGGGCGTTTCCGTGCTCTCCGTGTAAAGCGGTAGCACCCTCCGTGTATTTGTGTTTTCCCGGGGGATTATTTTTTACGTCCCAGGAGTCGGAGGAGATAGAGGAACATATTCATGAAGTCCAGGTAGAGGGAGAGTGCCCCCAGGACGGCGATGCCGCCGTGGTTGAAGCCCGACTCGTGGAGGGCCTTCAGTTTTTGGGTATCATAGGCGGTCAATCCGGCGAAGACCACAACCCCCAGGAGGCTCAAGACCAAATCCATGCCAGTGGAACGGAAGAAGAGGTTGAGAAGACTGGCCACGATCATCCCGATTAGGACCATGAAGAGGAGATTTCCCAGGCTGGTGAGGTCCCGTTTCGTGATGACGCCGTAGACGGACATCAGCCCGAAGGAGAGGGAGGTGGTCAGGAAGACCTGCCAGATGGAGCCGATTTGGTATCCGTAGAAGATAATGGAGAGGGTGAGGCCATTGAGGATGGCATAGCCAAGGAATCCCAGGAAAGCCAGGATGGCAGGGAGCCTGGTGGCTGCCCAGGAGAGGACGAAAACCAGGGCGATTTCCCCGATGGCGCAGGGAAAGAGCATGGACGCCAGTGTGTTGGGAGAGACGGACTGATAGGTCATCCAGGCCGTCACTGCCGTCACCAGCAGTCCCAGGGTCATGGTGGCGTAGACCTTGTTGATGAAGCCGATTTGGAGCAGGGAAAAGTCCTGCTGGCTCATTTCATTCCGGTAGTTTTCGGGATAGTTCATTTTGCAATTCCTCCTAGAGGTCGGTTTTGTCAAGCCAGGGAATCATCCCTGGCCTTGTTCGTTAAGGGAAAAGCGAGTGGTGGGGGCCGGGTCAGCTGGGGTGCCCTGCCAAGCCCAGGCATGCGTCGTTGTGGGGGCAGGGGTGTGGCTTTTCACCGCTGCCTCCATGAGGGGGGGCAGGGCCATCCGGGGCGCTAGGCGGAGGCGGAGCGGATGAAGCCGCCCCCCAGCACGAGGTCGTCCTGGTAGAAGACGGCGGCCTGTCCCGGGGCTACGGCATGGATTCCGCCGGGGAACTCCGCGTGGACCGTGCCGTCCGTCCGTGGGATGATGAGGCAGGGTTCGGGGCGTTGGACGGAGCGGACCTTCACCTGGCATTCCAGTGGGCCTGCGGGGGGCTCCAGGGAAATCCAGTTCATTTCCTCGGCTTCCAGGGAGTGGTGGAGGACCAGTTCCTGGCCCCCCAGGACCACTCGATTTCGGCAGGGGTCGATGGCGGTCACGTAGAGTGGCCTGGTGGAGGCGACGCCCAGCCCCTTCCGTTGTCCGATGGTGTATTTCCAGTATCCCGTATGACGTCCCAGGAGCCTTCCGGTTCCCGCCTCCACGATATCCCCGGGGCGGTCTTCCTCCCCGATGAGTTCGTTGGCGTCCCCGCTGTAGAAATCCTGGCTGTCCTGTTTTTCGGCCACATCCAGTCCGGCCTCCCGTGCCAGGGCCCTCACCTCCTCCTTGGCCAGGCCACCCAGGGGGAAGAGCTGGTGGCGGAGCTGTTCCTGTGTGAGGCGGCAGAGGAAATAGGACTGGTCCTTGGGGAGGCACCTTGCCCGGAGCAGTTGCATCCGGCCATTCCCGCCCTGCTCCACCCGGGCGTAGTGTCCTGTGGCGAAGGCGTCGAATTCCACTCCCGCCTCCCGTGCCAGCCGCGGGAGCATCCCGAACTTCACCCGTCCATTGCACTGCACGCAGGGATTGGGGGTGCGCCCTGCCAGGTACTCCCGTCGGAAATAGGCGATGACCTCCTTTTCGTATTCCTGGGCGCAGTCGAAGACCAGGAAGGGGATGCCCAGGGAGTCGCAGACCTTTTTGGCGGCGGCCTGGGAGATTTCCTCTCCCGGCCCGAAGCAACTTTCCCTGTCCCCTCCCCGATAGGGGGAGGACTCCTTCCAGATGGCCATGGTGACCCCGGTCACCTGGTGTCCCTGGCGCTGAAGAAGAACTGCGGCGGTGGAGGAATCCACCCCGCCGCTCATGCCGACAATGACTTTCATGCTTCTATGCTTTTTTCGTGGAAGCCCCGGCTCCCGGGGGCCTTTTTTTAGGGGGCCACCCGGGCGGGGGAGGAGAGATGGCGCCAATAGGCGCCGCCAGGCACCAGGGTCTCCCGTCCCTGCAGGAGGAAGACGCCCGGCGTGGCGGAGAAGACGGTTCCCTCCTCATCCTGGGGGAGATGGGGGGAGAGGGGTCCCAGGAGATGCCAGCCGGGTTCCAGGGGGCGTTCCTCCTGGTCAGTCCAGGCACCCTCCAGGGTGGTTTTTCCGGCGAAGGGGAAGAAGGCGAGGAGTCCAGTCCCGGGAGACAGGAGGGGTTCCTCGTAGGGCTGGAAGGTCTCCTGGCGCCATTGGAGAAGTCTTTCCGCCCCTAGGCTTTCCCTGGGGATTCCCTCCAGGGGGACGGAGAGGGGATTCCAGCCGGCCTTCCATGCCAGGGGGAGGCGTTGCCTCACGGGGGCGAGGAGGAGATGCCGGCGGGAGGGGGTGTCTGTGCCGTCGGCGTAGAGCGTAGCCTCCCAGGCGACCTCCTCCAGGGGCGTCCCATCGTCCTCCAGGCGTGCGGGGAGGAGAAGGGTCGCCTCCCAGGGGGAATCTTCCTTTTTTGGGGGTTCCAGCCAGAGGAAATCCGCAAAGCCATCTCCCTGTCGGCAGAAGGCGCCCCACTCCCCGGGGGAGGCGGCCACGCTGCCCTGGGGCAGGGAGAGGCGGGCCAGGGAATAGGGAGGGATGTTCTTTCCCAGGACGCGGTGGGTCTCCAGAATCCCCGGCAGGAAGCGTCCCCTCTCCGGCAGGGGGAGGAGGAGGGGGGTGGAGGAGGGTTCCAGGTCAGGGGAGTCTCCCTCCTGGAATCCCTCCGCCTGGAAGCGCATCCCCAGGGACTCCAGGGGCAGGAAAAAGTTCCCGCGCCGGTCTGCCCGGACCCCCAGGCCATCCTCCTTCCGCCAGGCCCTGCCATAGGGGAGGGGCGCCTGGCTCTCCCCGTCCCGCAGGGTGCCGCCCTGCCCCTTCAGCGCAGCTTCCAGCAGGGGTAGGAAGAGGGCGGAAGCCGTCCTGGTGTCGTCCTGGGGGAGGGAGAGCTCCAGGGTGGGGATTTCCAGATATGAGGCAATCCATTGGGGGAGGCGTGTAGAGGCCGGATAGCGTTCCTGGGAGGGGACGGGGGGCGGGAGGGAGGCCGTCCTGGACCAGGCGTCCCCCAGTGCCAGGGCGACATCATCCTGTCCGGCGAGGGCCTCATCCCCTTGCCGGAGGAGCACCGCCAGCGTGGGATGGTGGAGGGCCAGCCAGCGTGCCAGGGCCTTCTGCTCCGGCTGGGGGGGGAGGGGGAGGCTTCCTTCCCGGGCGGGGTGGCTCCATGGCGTATCCAGCCCCAGGGGGTCTCCCTGGGCCAAGGTGCCGGAGGCGACGGGGAAGCCCCAGTCCAGTTCCACCCCTGCGGCATTCTGGGGGGTTCCCAGGTCATATCCATCCGGGTTCAGCACGGGGGCCACCCAGAGGACGCACTGTTCCAGACAGGAGCGGAGGGCGGGGTTTCCGCCCAGGGAGGCCTCCCAGGCCTCCTCTAGGAATTCCATCGTCTTTTCCACCGACTGGGATTCGTCTCCGGAGGCGCCTGCGCAAAGGAGGATATGCGGGAGGGGGGATGTCGGCTCCCCCTCCTCCCCTTGGAAGGAGACCCGCAGGGCCAGGAGGGGTTTTCCCGAGGCGGAGGGGCCCAAGGGGGAAAGGCGGAAAAAGGGCCATCCCAGGCGGCTCATCTCCTCCAGGCGTTTCTGGAGGGAGGCCCACTCCCTGGCGGGAGGCTCCACGGGGAAGGGGGCGACCTCCAGGGGCTCCACCCCCTTTGACAGCAGCCAGTCATGCTCCCCCTGGTTCACCCGCACCACGAACGCCCCCTCCCGGCGGGAAAGCAAGGGAAGGCCCGCCCCTGCGGCCTCCTCCAGCAGGGAGGCCGACAAGGGCAGGGTCATCTTCAGCAAGCGGGGGGCGGGCACCTCCCCCACGGCCTCCGGCTCCCCTTCCGAGGAGCCCTCCCCGGGAGGCACCCCCTCCTGCCACTGGCGCACCGCCGCCGCCAGCAGGGAACGGGCCTCCGGGGATTCCTCCGCCCCGGCAAACTCCTCCCTCCAGCGGAGAAGCCACCGGTGCATCTCCCCATTGGTCACAGCCCCATCCCCATCGGCATCCACGGTGGCAATCCGCAGGCGAAGGAACGGGCCGGAGGCATCCAGCACGCGGAGTTCGGCCCACAGGCTTTCCTCCAGGGAGCCCTGGGGCGGTTTCAGGGCGAGGCCTCCCGTTTCGTCCGTCCGTCCTGCCAGCACCGCGTCGTCCAGGGCCAGGGCCACGGCGGCCTGGGGGACGGAGCGGGGTTCCCCGTCCGTCCCGGGCAATCCCGTCACCTGGCAGTGGAGGCTTCCGCCGTTCCACTGGCAATCCACCTGCAGGGGCTCCTGGGGGCCGATGCGCAGGAGGGCGGAGGGGTCCCCCAGGAAAGCCATGCTCCAGGCATGGTAGATTCCATCCTCGGCCGTATAGCCCCCATTGTCCATGGTGGTCTCGCCGCTTGCCTTGGCCTCCCGATAGGCGTCCCGGTAATTCTCGCAGAAGGCCACGGCTTCCGCCATGGCATATTGGGCGTATGCCCCCAGGGTGGCCAGGCGGGACTGGCCGCGGCTGGAGGCCACCTCCCTTCCGAAGGCCTCCACCTGGACGATGGTGGGGTCCCAGAAGGAGGAGCCGCTTCCCATGACCGCCCCCAGGGCGGCGAAATCCCCCGAGGAATTCTGGAAGAGGGCCTGTCCCAGGGAATATGTCCCATAGAGGGAGGCGGAGCAATCGTCGTTTCCCTGGGGGCGGGCATGGTCCAGCCGTCCTGCCATGCAGGCGGGGGCCAACCAGAAGGGGGCGTGTCCCCGGGGTGCGAGTCGGCGGGCGTACCGGGCATCGAAGCCGGTGGTGGTGAAATTGATGCAGGAGGCGTGTCCCAGGTAGAGGAGCAGGGAAGCGCCCTGGTCCACGGCGGCGGCCACCTGGTCGGGGCAGTAGAGGGGGCTTGTGGCGCTGGAATCGTAGAAGCGGGGGGAGCCGGGGTCCAGGATTCCGCTTTCCTCCCAGAGGGTTCCCTGGGCCTCCACGCTCTCCCAGTCCGTTTTGTCCTGGTATGGCCAGCATATGGCAACATCTGCGGAGCCCAGGAAGAGGGCGCGGCGGCTCCAGGGCTGTCCGTCCTCGGGTTCCCCTTCCTCTCCCTGTTCATAGCGGACGACCCCCTCCAGATAGGTTTCCAGGGGCTGGAGGCCATCCACAGGCACCCGTCCCAGGAAGAGGTCGGCATAGGATTTGTCCTCTTCCCCTTCCAGGAGGGCGTAGGGGACATCGGTGCAGTGCCCCCGGTAGGAATAGGGGGCGTTGGAGGAGAACTGGTAGGGGGGGAGCCATCCCAGGTCCCCCAGGAGGAGGAGATGGGATGCCTGTTCCTGCTGGTACCACAGCCGGGCCTGTTGGAGAATGGCGTCCCGTCCCTCGCCGGTCTCCAGGGGATACTCGGCCAGGAGGACCCTCCATCCCAGGGACTGCCGCCAGGCCACGAAATCGTCCAGGGCGGGGGAGTCCCTCCACTCCGAAGGCACCACGATGCCCAGGGTTCCCACCTGTGTGGAGGGGGCTTCCCGGAAGGAATCCCCGTTGGCGAAGAAGGCCCGTTGCAGTTGGGCGAAATCCCCCTGGGCATCCGCCGTGGGGAACTCCTCTGCCGTGGAGCGCAGGACCAGGGTTCCCCGGGTCAGGATGCGATAGACTCCCCTTTCCCCGTCATATTGGAAGGGGCTCAAACTGACCGTGCGGCCCTGGATTCCCCGGAGTTGGAAGGAGGGGGAGAGCCAGGCGAGGGGCTCGCTTCCCTCCCCGGGCTCCGTAGGGGCGTTGGGAGGAGGCGCCCCATGGAGGGCGGGGCCGGCACCCAGCCGGGGGGGAGGCGCCTTTCGTTCCTCCCATGCGCCCTCCCGCACCTCCAGGGAGACCTGCACCCCGGGCGGGAAGCCGCAGGAGAAGGAGAACCAGGGCACCTGGGGCCGCCCCTGGCAATTCCGCAGGGGGATGGACTCCACCCTCGCCACGCTCCACGCCCTCCCCTCGCCGTCTACCTCCTCGTCAAGTCGATATTCAGGCAGGGAGAAAGCCAGGGAGAGTTCCCCGGGGGAGGAGGAAAGAATCCGAAACGCCCCCCACTCCCTTCCCCTGGAAGGAGTGGACGAAATCCCCGCCCCCGTCGTCCCCCGGTGGGGCTGCCCAGCCATGGGGACCAGGACCGGCGGCAGGGGCTCCCCGGCAAGGCGCCCTGGCGTCCTCCCCGGGGAGAGGAGGGCTTCCGTCTCCCGGGGGAGCGGAGCCTGGGGCTGGCGGAGGAAAAACCAAAAGCCCCCGCCCGCCAAAAGCAGGAGGAGGCACAGGGCAAATGGGAAACGAAACCAGGCTCTCATCTTCACAACAGACTCATCTACCAGAAACGGGCCCCAAGGAGTTTCCCGGAGGAGACGGAATCCCCCCTTTCTCCGGGAAGCAGGATGTTTGGGACACGGGAAAGGGGGCAAGGCAGGACGCCCCGCCCCCGGAATCCCCTGGGAGCCTGGCCCTCCCCTACTCCTGGGAGAGTTTCTCCGTGTAGGGGGTGTCGGGGCGCAGTTCCGTGCGGGACTCCGCCTCCAAGGCCTGGAGGAACTCCAGGGTGTGGGTGTTCTGCTTCTCCAGGAGAAGCCGCTCCCGCAGGGCCTTCCACTCCTCCGTCTGGCTCTCCTCCGCAGGAGGGGCGGTGCGCTCGGAGACGTAGAGCAACTGGTAGCCCATGGGAATCACAATCCCCTGGAAGCCCTGGCCAATGGAGAAGGACTGCTCCGCACGGCGGGGCGCCAGGAAGACTCCGGCCGCCTTCACCTTCTCCAACTCCCCGGCGCATTCCCGCAGGGAAATGTGCTTGGACTGCTGGATGGAAGTGACCACGGCAGACTGCTTGTCAATGTCGTTGAGGCTGAAGGCGGGCAACTGGGCGAACTCCCGGTCGCCGGCGGCCGCCTTCAGGTCGCCGCCATTCTTGGCCAGGGCCTCCTCCAACTGCGCCTTGTCCGCCTCGGCCCGCGCCCGGGCGGCCTCCATCCGGGTCACCTCCTGGTAGCACTGCTCCAGGGCGGCATAGGCCTCCGCATCCGTTTCGGGGGTGGTGAGATGGGGTTCCTCGATGGCGGTCAAGCCGATGACATAGCACTCGTCCAATCCGGCGATGGCACGGGAGACGGGGTTGGTGAGGGTGAGGGTGGGCTGGTAGAGGGCGCCCAGCAATTCGCTGTTGGAGGCGTTCCACTGGGTCAAGGGGTTCAGCTTCTCCACCACCTGGAACTTGGCCTCGGGCACCTTTTCCGCCTGTTGCTTCAGCAGGGCGGACACATCCGCCGCGCCGTCCTGCCGTTCCTGCCCCTGCCACCATGCGTCGGCGGCCTGGGCGGCAAACTCCTGGGCGGCGGCCTGGGCCAGGGCATAGGCCTTCTGGGCCTTCAAATCCTCCACCAGGGAGGGGCGGGCCTCCTCCAGGGACTTGCCCTCCAGTTCGGCCTTCCTCTCCTGGAAGGCGGCCTCCACCTCCTCCTGGGCGGGTTCCTCCACCCGGTCCAGATAGACCAGGGGAGAGAAGGTCACCTGGGCGAAGGAGCGTGCCTCGGGCACGTAGAAGCGCTGGACCAGTTCCCTGTCCAGGGAGGCGGAAAGCCCGGCGATGGCCTGCTGCCGCTGGGAGGGAGTGAGGGATTTGTCCTCCTGGAGGGCCTTTGCCTGGGTGGTGTAGTTCTCGTAGGGCGCCTTCACCTTGGCCTGGAAGAAGGCCAGGGCCTGCTCCCGCAGGATGGCGGCGGAGACCACGCGGCGGAGGGCGTCCTGTTCCTTTCCGTCCCAGGCGGGCAGGGAGGCGGGCATCTGGGTGGGCTGCTGGTCCTCCACCATGGCCACCGCCACGAAATCATCGGTGGGGACCATGGGGGTGACGCCGCCGGGCTGGGGCACATTGCGGATGGCCTCCGCCAGGCGGGGCTGGTTGCCGAGTCCCTGGATTCCGTTGCCCAGGGAGACCATTCCCGTGGCGGTGACGGTGGCTCCCTTGGCCTCCGCCTGGGCGCGGAAGCGCTTCACCCGGTCCTGGGGCTTTTCGTCCTGGACGGGCACCTGGAAATCCCGGTAGAGTTCCAGGGCGAGGGCGCGGGCGCGGGCGCGGACCCTCTCCGACGCCAGGGTCTGGCGGATTTCCTCCTTCACCTGGGCCAGTTCACGGCCCTGGTAGACGGTGTTCTTGTTGGCCTCGTAGCGCTGGGCGATTTCCTCCTCCGAGGGGAGGGCCTGCTCCCCCATCTGCTGGCGCACAGTGTCGTAGCGCAGGACGGCGGCCTGGGCGTTCCGGGAATCGGGGAGTTGGATTTCCCCCCGGCGCTCCTGGAAGAACTTCTGGATTTCCTCCTCCGTGGGGAGGGCGTCCTCGGGGCGGAGGGAGACGGTGTGGCACTGCAGGGTGTATTTGGCCAGGCGGCCCGCCACCTCCTCGTCCGCCACGGTCGCCTCGCCGCGCACCTTTTCCAGGACGCGGTCGATGACGATGGCCTCCCGCACCACCTGGTCAAACTCCGCGGGCATAAGGCCCAGGGTGGTGCGGCACACCTCCAGGAGCCGGTCGAAATTCTCCTTGTCGAAGCGTCCGTCCTCGTCCTGGACCAGGGCGATTTCCTGGATGCGGGTGCGCAGGTCGTCGTCGGCGATCCCCCTGTCCAGTTTTTCAGCCTTGGCGTAGTGGAGGATGCGCATGCGGTTGAGGGTTTCCTGGAAGAGGGCCTCTCCTTGGCTGGAGAAGGTCTCCCCGAAGAACTGGGGGTTCTGGAACCACAGTCCCAGGGTGGTCTTGGCCATCTCCTTCTGCATCTTCTCCACCCCCAGGGTCTTGCCGTACATCTTGCCGAAATCCTTCAGCCGGGCCGGGCCTCCGCCGAGGCTGCCGGGAGTCACGAAGATGACAAAGGTGGCGATGATGACGATCAGCAGGACCAGGTATGTCGCCTTTGCGTGCTTCTCAAAGTAGCGGTTGAAGTGGGAAATGAACATGTTGCTGAAATGATGGGGGTTCCGGATGTGCAAAAAAGGGGGTGGGGGCTGCCGTGGGGAGGCGGCGGGGGAATCAGCGCAGGGCGTCGATGGCGCGGCGGTAGTCCCCGTCGGGGCAGCGGAAGACGCTGGAGCCGGCCACAAGGGTGTCCGCCCCCGCCTCCCGGCAGAGAGCGGCGGTGGCGGCGCCGATTCCGCCGTCCACCTCCAGGCGGATGGGCTTTCCCAGGGCGTCGATGGCCTGGCGGAACTCCCGAATCTTGGGGAGTTGCTCTTCCCGGAAGGACTGTCCGCCGAAGCCGGGTTCCACGGTCATCACCAGGACCATCTCCACCTCCTGCAGATAGGGCAGGAGTGCGGAGGCGGGGGTGCCGGGGCGCAGGGAGAGTCCCGCCGTGCACCCCAGGTCATGGATGGCGCGGATGACGGGGGAGGGGTCCTGGACCGCCTCCACGTGGAAGGTGATGTGGTCCGCCCCGGCCGCCTGGAAGCGTGGCGCATAGGCCAAGGGGTCGGAAATCATCAGATGGACGTCGAAGAGCATCCCGGAGAGGGGGCGCAGGGACTTCACCAGGTCCGCCCCGAAGGAGATGTTGGGGACGAAATGGCCGTCCATGATGTCCAGGTGGAGCACCTCCGCCCCGCCCTTTTCCACGGCGGCCACCTCCGTGGCCAGGGAGTCATAGCGTGCGGCCAGGAGGGAGGGGGCGATCAGCACGCGGCCAGGAAGAGACTGGCTCACATCGCGGCGGGGAGTTGTTCCAGGCATTTCTTGGGGAGAGGTGTTTTTGTTGGGGGGTTGGGAAACAAAAAAGACGGCCCAGCGTGGAGGCGTGGCCGTCTTGACCGGAATGGCGCAGGGTCCGATGGCCCTTGGCTGCCTCTGCGGTTCCTGGGCGCGTGGGGCGCGGGGGAGTGCCGCAGGGGGGATGCGGGAGGAGAATCAGGGCTTCTCCACCTTGCCGGAGCGGATGCAGGCGGTGCAGACGGTGATGCGCTTCACGCCGCCGTTCACCAGGGCACGCACGCTCTTCAGGTTGGGCTTGAACTCCCGCTTGGTGTTCTTCACCACGTGCATACCGATACCGCCCTTCTTCTTGGCAAGACCGCGACGGGTGATGTGGCCACCACTGGTCTTGTGCTTGCCGCAAATCTCACAGACTGCTCCCATGATTCTTACCTCTCGTTCAATGAATGGACTCGTACTAAATGGACAGAAACGAAAATGGTGGGACGGACGGGATTCGAACCCGTGACCACTGCATTAAAAGTGCAATGCTCTACCGACTGAGCTACCGTCCCTTGGAACTCTCCCGCCCCATGGCGGAGGCGTGGGAAGAGGGGCCATGCCCGTGTCCTCCCCCAGGAGGGAATCCCCTCCCCTTGTCAAGGCATTCTCTCCGCAGGAAAAACGCGCTCAAGCCAAGGGTTTCCCTGGCGAACGCGGCTGGTGCGGAAATCTGCCCAATATA
The DNA here is from genome assembly GCA_016302725.1 of Lentisphaeria bacterium. Classification (GTDB taxonomy): domain Bacteria; phylum Verrucomicrobiota; class Lentisphaeria; order Oligosphaerales; family Oligosphaeraceae; genus UBA1724. Next base: position 7,646 of record JAEDNB010000020.1, on the reverse strand, counting down.
CCCCCTCCGCAGGATTTTTCCACCCGTGCGCCCCTCTTCCCTGGGGAATTTCCCCTTCGGGAGGGAAGAAAAGAGTGAGGTGGCCGTGGCCTTGCAGGCGTGTTGGGGCGGTCAGAGGATTTGAGGCGTCCACCCTTTTCCCTGGGCCTCCTCCAGGGCGCCGGGGGCGAACTCCAGCTTCACCACGGGGGCGGTGTCGGCCAGTTTATCCAGGGGGAGTCCCCGGACCACGAGGCAGGGTCCCAATTGGTAGAATTCGGGGAGGAGTTCCACGGAGGCGTCGAGGGGGTCGCCGGTATTGAGGAGCGTGGCCTGGAGGGGTTGGACGGCGAGGGGTTCCAGGGAGAAACCGGTGCTGATGGCGCCCTGGGGCAGATGGGCGTAGAGGACACTGTCCCGTCGGGTGAGCATCACCTCCGGGTTGTCGACCAACCCCGGCGCGGGCTTGGCCAGGACGACCGCCTCACGGCATCTGCGGTACCACTCCCCCACCTGGCGGAGGATTTGGCGTGCCTGTGGGGGGATGGTGCCGGTGGCATCGGGGCCCACGTTCAGGAGGTAGTTTCCGCCCATGGCGAAGATGCGGTCCATGGAGCGGATGAGGAAGCCGGGGGAGAAGTAGTCCTCGTCCTTCCGGTAGCCCCAGGAGCGCCGTCCCACGGACTGGCAGGCCTCCGTCAGTCGGGTGAAGGCGCCCCCCTCGGGGACATGGCGTTCCGGCGTGGCGTAGTCCCCCGGCCCGAAGCCCCGGTTGTTGATGAGGATACCGGGCTGGAGGCGGCGGATTTCCTCATTGAAGGAGGGCACCTGGAGCCCAGGGGGGATGTCCCAGAAGAACTGTGCCAGGGGGCCGTAGTTTGTGCAGAGTTCCCGGACCTGGAGGCGGACATATTCCATGTATTTCACCAGGTCCGGGGTATCCCCGGGATTGGGGCGTGGCAGTTGGTGGTCTCCCCCGAAATTCAGGGAGTATGGGCAATGCCAGTCCGGGCAGGAGTAGTAGAGGGAGAGGGCGATGTTTCTCCGGGCGCATTCCCGGGACAGTTCCGCCAGGGGGTCCCGTCCCCAGGGGGTGCGGGTGATTTTGTAGTCGGTGGCCTGGGTATCCCATAGGCAGAAGCCGTCGTGGTGCTTTGTGGTGAAGCAGAGGTACTCCATGCCGGCCTCCTCCACCGCGTCCAGCCACTGGGAGGCGGAGAATGCGTCGGGGCGGAAGCGGTGCATCTGCTCCTGGTAGTCCTGGGCGGGGATGTCCAGGCGCCATTGGGCCTGTTCATGCCACCCGCCCAGGGCATAGAGCCCCCAGTGGACGAAGAGGCCGAAACGACGTTCCTGGAACATTCCGCAGGAGGAGGCGGGAGGAAGGGGGGAGGAAGAGGAAGGCATGGGCAACGGGGAGGAGGGGGGGAGGCGTCCCCGGGGCGCGGCATGGGTTGGGTTGGGAGGGGGCATCAGGCGGAAAGCGCCTCCACCTGCTGGATGCGGCGGCGGATTCTGCCTTGGAAGGCGGCCACCATGGCGGAGGTGGCGAAGAAGGCCAGGGGGATGGCCCAGTAGAGGGCGTTGACCCCCAGGAGGGGAGCCAGGACGCAGGCCCCCAGGTGCCCCAGCCCGGAGCCGATGGAGCGGACGGCCTGGGCGTATCCGAACATCACCCCCCGCCGGGCGGGTTCCGTCACCTTGGAGATCCAGGAAGTGCAGATGGGCTCCATGCCGCCCCCGCAGAAAACCATTGCGAAGCGCAGGGGAATCATGGCCATCACCGCCCAGGTGGTTTCCCTGGCGAGGCCGAAGGGCTGGATTCGGGGGACGTCGGGGAGGGCGAAGGGGAGGAGGGCCATGAGGAGGACGGAGGTTCCCGCGACCACTCCCAGCCACTGGGCGATTTTCGCGGCCCTGGCGTCGATGTGGCGTGCCAGCAGGAATCCCGCCAGCACCGCGCCCAGGGCTCCCGCCCCCATGACCCATCCGGTGTACAGTTCCCTCCCGGGGAAGGCGGGGCCGCCGTTGAGTTGCTCCACATAGAGGGCGATTTGGGACTGGTCCATGAGGCGTGCCAGGGAGTGGCTTCCGTATATGGCCAGGACCGGGAGCGCAGGCAGGAGGGTCAGGCGCCAGGTTTCCGCCGCCCCGCCTTTGGCGGCGGGGGAGAGTTTCCGGGAAGGCGTGGCGTGGGGGGGGAAGCGTTCCCGCACCAGGAAGAGGACGGTGAGGGTGGTAGCCACCAGCAGTCCGCAGGAGATGTGGAAGGAGTTTCGGAAGCCGTATCGTCCGGCCAGGAGCCCTCCCAGGAGGAGCCCCGTCATGTCCCCGGAGAAGATGGAAGTGGAGAGCAGGCCCAGGGCGAGGCCGGCCTTTCGGGGCGGGGTGTTGCAGGCCACCAGGGTAGTGGAGGCGGCAATGGTCCCCGTGAAGCACCCCTGGAGGAAGCGGAGGAGGAGGAATTGCCATGGGGCTTGGCAGAGCCCCATGAGGCCCAGCACCACCGCCCCCATGGAGGCGGCCCGAAGCACCATCCGTTTCCGGCCGTAGCGGTCCGCCACCCACCCCCAGAGAGGGGCGGCCACGGCGAAGGCCGCCTGGGTGAGCAGGGAGGAGAGCCCGGCATAGAGGCGGATTCGGGGTTCGCCCGCCCCCGGGGCCAGTTCCCGGAGGAAATAGGGGGCGAAGGGGACGGAGAGGGAGAAGCCGCACAGGGAGATGAACTGGGCGAACCAGAGCACCGCCAGGTTCCGGCGCCAGTGGGGGAACTCCTCCCCCTCGTCCAGGGCATTGGGGAGGATCCCCGTCATGGCCGGGGCCCTCGCGGGAAGGGTGGAAGGGAACGGGGGAGCATGGGGAGGGGCGGAGGGGCTTTAGAAATGTCGGCTGACCTGGAGGCCGACGGCCAGGGTGGCGGCGGCGTTGTGCCGGCTGGCCCTGGCCGCCTCCCGGGCCCGTCCATCGGGATGGAAACTGGCTTCCAGGAAGGGGGTGATTTCCCAGCCCTGGCGAGGCCGCCAGGGGAGTTCGCTGCGGAGGGAGAGGGTGTAGAGGGCGTTTTCCCTGCACTCCCCTTCCGTCATCCTTCGCATCCTCCGGCTGTCCCCCCAGAAGAGCGCCAGGGAGTTTTCCCAGGCCAGGGAGTGATCCTCCCGCAGGGGGAGCCGGAGGGTCGCCTCCCCCACGGCGAAGGTTTCGTTCTTTCCGTAGTTGTGTTCCACGGAGAGGGTCCCCGCCAGGGCCAGGCGTTTCCAGCGCCAGAGTTCCCCCCCGTGGAGGGCCAGGGAGAGGCTGCCGGCATTTTCCCGGGAGGAGCCGGGGTAGGCATGGTAGGTCCAGCAGAAATCCACGTAGACTGGCCCCAGGCGCCCCGTGTCCTGGAAGGCCATGGAGTAGCCAAGGTAGAGGCGGCTGTCCTGGAAATGGCGTTCCCGGCCGGCGGAGTCGGAGAAGTTGTAGGTGCCCATGAGGCCCAGATACAGGCCGCTCTCCTGGAGTTCCGCCTGGAGGATGGCCACAGGGGAGGAGTTGCGCCCCCACCCCTCCCGGTCATACCGGGAAGCCAGGCTCCCCCCCAGGGAATACTGGGGCAGGAAGGAGGGGGGACGGGGCGACAGACGGGGGGCGGGCCTCCCGGAAGGGGCGAATTCCCCCTTCGGGGAGGACGCAGGGGCGGGAAGATACAGGGGGACGGGCGCCCCGGGGACCAGGGTCACCCCCCCTCCCCCAGGAGAGGGGGAGGGAGACGCCCCCCCCAGAAAATAGCGGCGCGCCTCCGGGGACTGGCCCCAAAGGCCACGCGAAAGGAAAAGGAAGCCCAGCGCCACCGCCAGGAAAACGGGTATTCTTCTCATGGACAAAGCAAGGGATACAAGGACAGGGACAGGATGGGGCGCCCGGGGCAGAAAACACAAGCGCCCCCGCCGGCAAGGGATGGGGGACGCAGCGGACTGGCCAGCCAACCGCAGACGCCGCAAGGGAGGCCCGCCCCGGCGGGGACAGCACCATGAAGAGGATAATGTAACCCGGAAAACCATGGCCACCCCGCCCCCATCCCCCGCATTGGATGATACATTAGGAGCATGTGCAAGGCCACCACCCCATCCGCTTCCCCGCCGGCGTCCTCCCCGCCGGTGAAACTGCCGCGTACGCCCACGATGCGGCGGATGCCCACGTATCTTCATCGTCTGCTACGGATGCAGGCGGGGGGGGAGCAGTGGGTTTCCTGCGCGGATTTGGCGGCCTACATGAACATTCCGCACATCCTGGTCCGGAAGGACGTGGCGATGACGGGGTTGCGGGGCAACCGGCGGTATGGGTTCCGGGTCAACGAGTTGATTGAAGCGATATTGCGGTTCGTGGGGTGGGACCGTCCCTCCACGGCCACGTTGATTGGGGCGGGTTCCCTGGGCACGGCGCTGCTGGGGTTCGCGGACTTTGAAACCTACCGTTTTTCCATCACCTCCGTCTTTGACGCCGATCCGGAGAAGATAGGGCGGGAGGTTCATGGTTTCCGGATTTACGACATCGCGGAGATCCGGAAGCGGCTGCACCAGTTTTCCCCGAAGATTGGCATCATCTGCGTGCCGGCGGTGGGGGCGCAGTTGATAGCGGACATCCTGGTTTCCCTGGGCATACGGTATATCTGGAACTTCGCCAATGTCTGCCTCCAGGTTCCCCCGGGGGTCATCGTCCAGCGGGAGGTCATTGCGGGGGGATTGGCGGTGCTCTCCGCCAAAATCAAGCAGTCAGAAGCGGGGGGAGGAAACGTGGGCCAGGAAAGCGAATAATATATAACCTATTTGTAATCAATAAGTTATAACACATCCTCTTCTTGCATTATCACTTTGCGGGGAGGGGTCAGGGGGTTTGGTCTTCCTCGGGGAACCAGTGGAAGGCCTGTTGCCAAAAGGGGATTCCGGCGTCGGTCATGGCATTTGCCTTGAGGAAGGGGATTTTCTCCACGTGTCCGTCCAGGAGGGAGAGATGGACAGCGCCGTCATGGCGGAAATGGCTTTCCCTTCTGGAATCGGAGAGGAAGACGGCCTGGGGGGGCACGGCGAATCCGGTGGACAGTTCCTCGGGTGCCCCGTCCAGGTACATCACGGTTTTTTCGGGGTTTTGGATTTGGCCCCTGCGTCTCCAGGCCAGGGGGGCAGTTTGTGCAGCCTGGGCGGCTTCCTGGTGGAACCTCCGGGACCATCCGGCGGCGGGGGCGGCCTGGTAGCAGACCTGGGAGCGGGGGTGTCCTTGGGGAGGGCACTGGGGGCAGAGGAGGAGAGCGGAGCCCTTCCCTCCCTGTTTGGCGTTCCGCGCCGCCTGCCATTCGCCCCAGGTCTGGGGGAAGGGGACCACCAGTGGGTTGAGGGTGAACCAGCCATAGGCCTCGGGCTGTCCGTGGAACGCCTCGTCCGAGCCGGGCACGTACTCCACAGGGGGGAGGAAGTCATCGGACTCCATGGCATAGAGGAGGACGCCCACCTGGAGTTCCTTGAGGTTTCCCTGGCAGGAGGCGGCCATGGCCAGTCGCCGCTGGGAGGAAAGGGTGGGGATGGAGAGGGAGGCAAGGATGGCGACGATGACCGCCAGCACAAAGAACTCCGGCATGGTGAAGGCGTGGCTTCTCATGGTTCTCCTCTCTTGGGGATGGGGGCGTCTCCGCCCGGCGATGGGGTTGCCTCTCCTGGCGTCACTCCGGCGGGAGGGGGCGGCATGCGCCCGTCAACTCCAGGGCGTTGGCGTTGGTGAGAATCTCCTCGGTCTCCGAGGAGGTGAGCTTCAGGCGCCTCTGGAGCCTTTCCACCTCCTCCCCGCAGTCGAAGAGGGGATAGTCCGAGCCGAAGAAGAAATTCTTCCGGGGGAAGGCGTGGAAGATTTGTTCCAGGAGTTCCTGGGGGATGGCGAAGAGGGAACTGGAGGTATCCATGTAGATGTCCAGTCCCTGGAGGGCTTCCACCACGTAGGGCCAGTGCCACACCCCTCCGAAATGGGCGGCGATCAACTTGAGGCGTGGGAAGCGGCGCTTGATGGCCGCCACCTTGAAGGGGCAGGAGGGGTTTTCCGCGGGGGGGAGCCGGTCCCCCACGTGCACCAGGAGGGTGAAGCGTCCCTCCACCGCCCCGAAGAAGGGGAGGAGTCGCGGGTCGTCCAGCCGGAAGCCCTGGAAATCGGGGTGGAGTTTGATTCCCCGGATTCCCTTGTCCCACAGGTAAGCCAGCATCTCCTCCATCCGGGTGTAGTCGGGGTGCATGGTCCCGAAGGGGATGATGCCTGGGGTTCCCAGGAGGGAGGCGGCGTAGTGGTTGGCGGGCTCCACCTGTTCCGGCTTTGTGGCGGCGGCCAGCACCGCCGAATAGGAGATGCCTGCCCGCCGGAGGCGGGGCACCATGTCCTCCCACAGTCCGTTGCCGATGGCGGGGATGTGGTAGTGTTCCTGGAGTTGCGCCACCACCTTGTCCGCAATCTTGGGGTGGAAGGCGTGGGCGTGCAGGTCGATTCTGGGAAGGGATGACATGGATGTTGGGCGCAGGCGAGGGTTTCCCGCCCGGCCTCTTCTCCCCGGGCTTCAGGCGGGATAGGCTGGCTTCAGGCGTTCTTCTCCGCCCACTGCCGGACAAACTCCAGCAGTTTTTCGTTGGCCGGCACCAGCTGGGGGCGCTTGGCAAAGCTGTTGGCCAGGGCATTGTGGAAGGCCACGTCGGGCAGGCGGGTGACCCCCAGGGCGGCAATCAGGCCGAACATCACCGTGTTGGCCCCCTTGGGGTTGCCCCCCTCCTCCGCCAGCTGCTGGGCGGGGACCGCAATGCCGCGCACCCCCTCCGGCATCTCCTGCGGCCCCATGGCCGCATCGTAGACAATCACGCCGCCCTTCTTGACCTCCCCCTTGAACTTTTCCAGGGAGGGGCGGTTCATGGCAACCAGCACGTCGGGATGGTAGATCACCGGGGAGCCGATTTCATGGGTGGCCAGGGTGACGGAGCAATTGGAGGTGCCGCCCCGCTGCTCGGGGCCGTAGGAGGGATACCAGGAGACCGTGCGCCCCACGGAGAGGCCCGCCTGGGCAATCATGGAGCCCAGGGAAAGCACCCCCTGGCCGCCAAAGCCGGCGATTTTCACCTGGACGTCCGGGAGGGATTCCTGGGCGATGTGCTTCTCCTCGGCGGCGCCGAAGAGCCGGTCCAGGGTCTCCTTGCGGAAATCGGAGACGGGTCGCTCCACGGGGACGGCCTCCTGGTTGTCCCGGAAATTCCCCAGGGGGAACTCCTGGGTCATGACCTCGTTGACCCACTTGTTGGTCTCCACCGTGGACATCTTCAGGTTGGTGGGGCAGGCGGAGAGCACCTCCACGAAGGTGTATCCCTTCCCCTCCTTCTGGATTTGGAGGGCTTTGCGGATGGCGGCGCGGGCCTTGCGGATGTGTGCGGGGTCGGTCAGGGCCACGCGCTCCACGAAGACGGGGGCCTTGAGGGCGCTGACCAATTCGCACATATGGATGGGATAGCCCTGGGTGAGAGGGTCGCGGCCGGCGGGGCAGGTCACGGTCTTCTCCCCCACAAGGGTGGTGGGGGCCATCTGTCCGCCCGTCATGCCATAGACCGTGTTGTTGACGAAGAAGACGGCCATCTTCTCGCCCCGGTTGGCGGCCTGGAGGGTCTCGTTGAGGC
>JAEDNB010000208.1 GCA_016302725.1 Lentisphaeria bacterium | reverse complement strand
GAATATAGGAAAATCCTTCGGAGCGCACGATAATGAGCAAGACCTTCTTTGAAATTTCCCGGCTGGAGCACTTCTACCGGCCTGTGGAGGAACGCCTCCAGGATCTCCGCGAGGTGGAATGCCAGGTCCCCGGGGAGGAGGTGCGTCTCCGCGCCCGCCGCTGCCAGAACTGCGGACTGCCCTACTGCCATGCCATGGGCTGCCCCCTCATGAACCACATCCCCGAAATGAACAAGGCTGTGATGATGGGCGAATGGAAGGAGGCCTGGGAACGCCTCGCGGAAACCAGCCCCTTCCCCGAATTCACCAGCCGCGTCTGCCCCGCCCTCTGCGAGGCAGCCTGCTGCCTGGAAGGAGTCGACTACGGGGCGACCAACATCCGGCTGGTGGAAAAGGCCATCACGGACAACGCCTACGCACAGGGCTGGGTCACCCCACAGCCCCCCTCCCGGCGCACCGGAAAGGCCTTCGCCGTGGTGGGGGCGGGGCCGGCGGGACTGGCCGCCGCCGTGGCCCTCAACCGCGCGGGACACTCCGTCACCCTCTTCGACCGAAACCTCTTCCCCGGAGGACTCCTCCAATACGGCATCCCCTGCTTCAAACTGGACAAGGCGGTGGTGCAACGCCGCTGGAAACTCATGGAGGCGGCCGGCATCCAGTTCCAGGGAGGCGCGGAAATCGGCAAGGATATCTCCGGAAACTACCTCCTCAAGCATTTCCAGGGGGTGGTGGTGGCCAACGGAACCCCCATCCCCAGGGAACTGAAGGTGCCTGGACGGGAACTGCCCCAGGTCTATCAGGCCCTGGATTTCCTGGGCGGCATGAACCGGGCCGCCACCGGGGAACTCCCCCAGGCCCCCATCTCCGCCAAGGGAAAACGGGTCCTGGTCATCGGCGGCGGTGACACCGGCAGCGACTGTGCCGGGACCTCCCTGCGCCAGGGCGCCCTCTCCGCCGTCTCCATCGACGTGATGCCCAAGCCCCCTGCCCAGCGCTCCCCCAAGACCCCCTGGCCCCTGTGGCCCTACAAACTGCGCTCCTCCTACGCCGTGGAGGAGGGAATGGAACGCCACTGGAGCCTGAACACCCTGCGCATCCTGGGGGAAAACGGCAAGGTGGTGGGCGCCGAGGTGGTGCCTGTCGCCTGGGAGTATGCCGAGAATGGACGCCCCGTGAAGTTCGCCCCGGCGGGCGTCGCCCGGGTCATTCCCTGCGACATGGTGGTGCTGGCCATGGGCTTCCTGAAGCAGAGCCGGGAGCAGGTGCTTGCCCAACTGGGGCTCCCCGACCAGCCCAATGTGGTGCTGGCAGGAGACGCGGCCTCCGGGCCCTCCCTGGTGGTGCGCGCCATCGCCGATGGCCTGAAGGTGGCCTCCCAGATGGCCTAGCCGGGGAAGGAAGGAAAGGCCCAGGAGCCCCCCTGGAGACAGGATGTGACGACAGTGTGAAACGAAGGCACTCCCAAGGAGAATCAAGGAATGTGCGGATTCGTCGGAATCTTTGACGTGAAGGGCGGGGTGGCCCCCGCCCTGCGAAAACAACTCCTCCAAATGTCCCGGAAAATCCGGCACCGCGGGCCGGATTGGTCCGGGGTCTTCGAGGGGGAACACGCCCTCATCTCCCATGAGCGGCTCGCCATCATCGACCCCCTCTCCGGAAAACAGCCCCTCTACAGCCCCGACGGACGATACGTCCTCGCGGTAAACGGGGAAATCTACAACCACGAGGAACTCCGGAAGGAACTGGAGGGGGAATACGTATTCCAGACCCGCTCCGACTGCGAGGTCCTCATCCCCCTCTACCAAAAGCATGGCGCCGATTTCCTGGACCGGCTGAACGGCATCTTCGCCTTCGCCCTCTATGACCGGAAGGAGGACCGATATCTGGTGGGAAGGGACCCCATCGGGGTCATCCCCCTCTACCAGGGATGGGACGCGGAGGGCAACTACTACGTGGCCTCCGAACTGAAGGCCCTGGAAGGGGTCTGCTGCATGATCCAGGAGTTCCTCCCCGGACACCTGCTCCAAAGCGGAGACGCCGCTCCCCGCCGCTGGTACCAGAGGGACTGGTTCGACTACGGGGCCGTGGAGAAGAACACTTCCTCCATCCCCCAACTCCGGGAAGCCCTGGAGGCGGCGGTGAAACGCCAGATGATGAGCGACGTGCCCTACGGCGTCCTCCTCTCCGGAGGCCTGGATTCCACGGTCATCACCGCCATCACCGCCAAGTTCGCCCGGCGACGGGTGGAAAGCGGGGATACCCAGGAGGCCTGGTGGCCCCGGCTCCACTCCTTCGCCATCGGACTGGAAGGCTCCCCCGACCTCGCCGCCGCCAGGAAGGCGGCCGATTTCCTGGGAACCGTCCACCACGAAATCCATTTCACCATCCAGGAGGCCCTGGATGCCCTCCCCGATGTGATCTATCATCTGGAAACCTACGACATCACCACGGTGCGCGCCTCCACCCCCATGTTCCTCATGGCCCGCGCCATCAAGGCCATGGGCATCAAGATGGTCCTCTCCGGAGAGGGCGCCGATGAAATCTTCGGGGGATATCTCTATTTCCACAAGGCGCCAAACGCCAGGGAGTTCCATGAGGAGACCGTCCGCAAGCTGGGAAAACTCCACCTCTACGATTGCCTCCGCGCCAACAAGGCCCTCGCCGCCTGGGGCGTGGAGGGACGGGTCCCCTTCCTGGACAAGGAGTTCCTGGACGTGGCCATGCGCCTGAACCCCGCCGACAAGATGTGCCAGGGCAGAATCCTGCCCCCGACCACCGGAACCCACGGGGACTCCCATATCGAAAAGTGGATCCTCCGGGAGGCCTTCCAGGATATGCTCCCCCCCGAGGTTGCCTGGCGGCAGAAGGAACAGTTCTCCGACGGAGTGGGATACTCCTGGATCGACACCCTGAAGGAGATGACGGCCAGGGAGGTCTCCGACGCACAGTTCGCCCAGGCCGCCCGGCGATTCCCCGTCAATACCCCCGCCACCAAGGAGGAATACTACTACAGGAGCCTCTTCGCCGAGTGCTTCCCCTCCGAGTCCGCCGCAGCCTGCGTCCCCCACGAGGCTTCCGTGGCTTGCTCTACCGCCAAGGCCCTGGAGTGGGACGAGGCGTTCCGCCATATGAATGAACCCTCCGGCAGGGCCGTGGCCGGCGTCCACGAAGACGCCCTCTGACACCCCCTGCGGGCAAATAGGGCGCTCCCGCGAAAACACGGAGGGCACGGAAACGCCCGGCAAGCCCGGGCGCAGGTCGACCACAGAGAGTCTGGGCCATGCCAGCATGGCCCAGACAGGGATATTGCATTATTTTATTGCTTAATTTGATTCTATAAATCTAGAACCTCTAGAAGGTCTAGAACCTCTAGAACCTCTAGAACCTCTAGCCCCTCTAGCCCCTCTAGCCCCTCTAGAACCTCTAGCCCCTCTAGAACCTCTAGAACCTCTAGAAGGTCTAGACCCTCTAGCCCCTCTAGACCCTCTAGACCCTCTAGACCCTCTAGACCCTCTAGACCCTCTAGAC
>JAEDNB010000207.1 GCA_016302725.1 Lentisphaeria bacterium | reverse complement strand
CTGGTCTCCAATGCCTATGGCGAGGACGGCAAGTTGATGACGGGGGCCTCTCCCGCCGCCATGGTGGCCATGCTGGAGGGGATGGGGGCGGACGCCATCGGCGTGAACTGCTCCCTGGGGCCGGAGGCCCTGGCGCCTGTGGTGGAGGAGTATCTGGCCCATGCCTCCGTCCCCGTCCTCTTCGAACCCAATGCGGGCATGCCCCATGTGGAGGGGGGGCGAACGGTCTACGACATCGGCCCGGCCCCCTTTGCCGCCTCCGTCTCACGGATGGTCTCCCGGGGCGTGCGCCTGGCGGGGGGGTGCTGCGGCACGACTCCGGAGTACATCCGCGCCCTGGCGGAGGCCTGCGGCTCCCTTCCCCCCGTGCCCGTGGCCCCCAAGGAGGAGACCGTGGTCTCCTCCTATGCGTCGGCGGTCTCCTTCGAAAAGGGTCCCGTGCTGATTGGGGAGCGCATCAACCCCACCGGGAAGAAGCGCTTCAAGCAGGCCCTGCTGGAAGGGGACATGGGATATATCCTCAACGAGGGAATCCGGCAGCAGGAGATGGGCGCCCATCTCCTGGATGTGAACGTGGGGCTCCCGGAGATTGACGAACCCTCCCTGCTGGCCCAGGCTGTCTGCGAACTGCAGGCCGTCCTGCCCCTCCCCCTCCAGATCGACACCTCCAATCCCGTGGCCATGGAACGGGCCATGCGCCTCTACAACGGCAAGCCCATGGTCAACTCCGTCAACGGCAAGAAGGAGGTCATGGAGGCGGTCTTCCCCCTGGTGCGCAAGTATGGCGGCGTGGTGGTGGCCCTGACCCTGGACGAGCAGGGGATTCCCGGGGACGCCGAGGGAAGGGTGGCCATCGCCCGGCGCATCGTGGAGGAGGCCGCCAAATACGGCATTTCCCGGAAGGACCTGGTCTTCGACACCCTGGCCATGACCATCTCCTCCGCCCCGGAGGCGGGGAAGGTCACCCTGGAGGCCCTGGAGCGCATCCGGCGGGAACTGGGCTGCCACACCTCCCTGGGGGTCTCCAACATCTCCTTCGGATTGCCCAGCCGCGAGGTGCTCAACGGGGTCTTCTTCGCCATGGCTTTGAGCCGGGGGCTCTCCGCCGCCATCCTGAATCCCCACTCCTTGGAAATGCGCAAGGTCTTCCATGCCTTCCGCGCCCTGGCCGGATACGACGAAAATTGCCTGGACTACCTGAAGCACGCCCCCACCCTGGCCACCACTCCCGCTCCCGCCTCCGCCCCGGAAAAATCCGCCGCCGACCTGGGAGGGGAGAAGACAGCCGCCCCCCGGGGCACCCTCCACGAGGCCGTGGCCAATGGGCTGAAGGAACAGGCCGCCGCCCTGGCCGCACAGGCACTGGCCGACGGCACCCCTCCCATGGAACTGGTACGTGCCGACCTGATTCCCGCCCTGGACGAGGTGGGGCGGAACTTCGAGGCAAAACGCCTCTTCCTGCCCCAGTTGCTGATGAGCGCGGAGGCCGCCAAGGCCGCCTTCGAAAAGGTGAAGTCCTTCCTGATGGAACACCCCGGGGAAAAGGCCGCCTCCCAGGGGGATTTCGTCCTGGCCACCGTCCAGGGCGACATCCACGACATCGGCAAGAACATTGTCAGGCTCCTTATGGAAAACTATGGGTTCCGGGTCTGGGACCTGGGAAAGGACGTGCCTCCCGAAGCAATCGTGGAGGAGACGATCCGGCGGAAGGCGCCCCTGGTGGGGCTCTCGGCCCTCATGACCACCACCGTCCCTGCCATGGAGGAGACCATCCGGCAACTGCGGAAAAAGGCCCCTTGGGCCAAGGTGGTGGTGGGGGGCGCCGTCCTCACTCCGGAATACGCCAGCCACATCGGCGCGGATGCCTACGCCAAGGACGCCATGGAAACAGTGCGGTACGCCCTCGCCCTGCAAAAGACGAAAAACGGATAGGCACCCCTGATTAAGAAGGGGGCGCCCGGGAAGGACGCCGACGCCCCGGAGGACAGGGGAAAGGCAAGGGAGGGGGAAATGGGGATTTTTTCTTCCGTGCCTGCACAAATGACGATACGAAATGAGGGAATGCCGCTATATTCTGTCCGTTTGATGCGCGAATGACCATGCATTGGCTTTCGTTTGGTCATTTTTCCTGCCCGTTCCTCCTTTTTCCCCTTGTTCGTCTTCTCCGCCTTCCCTGTCGTCCATGAGCACCCGCAGCCGTCTAGCCAGCACCACGGAGCGTGAGCAGCAGATATTGGACATGCTGGCGGGGGTGGAGAGCCTGTCGGTGGGGGAACTTTCCCGGAAGGTGGGGGTGAGCGAGGCCACCATGCGCCGGGACCTGTCCTCCATGGCGGGGCGGGGGCTGCTCCACCGCTATCATGGGGGCGCCAGCCTGACCTCCCCCACGGTCTCCGAGCAACTCTTCAGCGACAAGGAGAATCTCCTGGGCGAGGAGAAGCGGCGCATTGCCCAGGCGGCCCTGGCCTTGATTCAGGACAACGACAAGATTTACCTGGACGGGGGGAGCACTACCCTGTATCTGGCCAAACTGCTGGAGCGACGTCGGAATTTGACTGTGGTCACCAACTCCCTCATGGCCGCCGCGCTTCTCATGGAGTCGGGTCATCGCCTGGTGCTGGTGGGGGGGGAGTTCCGTGCCCTTTCCCGCACCCTGGTGGGCCCCCTCACCGCCCCAACCCTGCGCCACCTCTCCTTCGACAAGGCCTTCATGGGGACCATGGGGTTTACCCTGTCGGACGGGCTTTCCACCAGCGACGCGGCGGAGGCTTTCACCAAGCGCCTGGTCATGCGCAGGGCAGGCCAGGTGATTCTTCTGCTGGACCACTCCAAGCTGGGGACGAACTCTTTCATCAGCGCCGGCTCCGTCCAGGACGTGGATACCCTGGTGACCGACGCCATCAGCGAGATTTTCCGTAGTAAACTTGAAAAATCGGGTACAAAAGTCATCATTGCATAGCGCAGAGGAGACACCAAGGACATGGCGAAAGCGATTGTGATGCCGAAGGCCGGCAACTCCGTGGAGGAGTGCATTTTGAGCAAGTGGCGCGTGGCGGTGGGCGACACCGTCGCCAAGGGCGCCATCATCGCCGAGGCGGAGACCGACAAGACTTCCATCGAGGTGGAGGCCACGGAAGGGGGGAGTGTGCTGGCCCTCTTTGCCAAGGAGGGTGACTTGATTCCCGTGCTGACCCCCATCTGCGCCGTGGGCGCCGCCGGGGAGGATGCCTCCGCCCTGGCTCCGGGAGGGGCCGCCCCCGCTCCCGCCTCCGAGGCCCCTGCTGTGGAGGCCCCTGTGGTTCCCGCCCAGGAGACCCTTCCCGTGGCCGCCTCCCTGCCTCCCGGCGTGGAGGCTGTCCTGATGCCGAAGGCCGGAAACTCCGTGGAGGAATGCATCTTGAGCAAGTGGCGCGTGGCGGTGGGCGACACCATCGCCAAGGGCGCCATCATCGCCGAGGCGGAGACCGACAAGACCTCCATCGAGGTGGAATCCACGGCGGAAGGCCAGGTGCTGACACTGCTTGCCCAGGAAGGCGACCTGGTGCCCGTCCTTACGGATATCTGCCTGGTGGGCCCCGCCGGGACGGATCTTTCCTCCTACCAAAAGGCCACTCCCGCTGCTCCTGCCGC
>JAEDNB010000206.1 GCA_016302725.1 Lentisphaeria bacterium | reverse complement strand
CCGTGTTTAACCCCTCTGTGCCCCCCGTGTTCTCCCCCTTATGGTATCCGAGGCGGGACTCGAACCCGCACGGGGTCTCCCCCTAGAGATTTTAAGTCTCTTGCGTCTGCCATTTCGCCACTCGGACAAATGATGAGAACTGGTCTTAATATACCTTCGCCCGGTTATATTAGCGTCCTTCCCCGCTAGGGGCGCCCTGGGATTTTCCCCCTGTTCGCCCCCCCCCGGCGTCTTTCCCGGGAGGCAGGCGTAGTCGCAGGCGTGGGGCGTTTTCCCGCCGTGTCGGCTTTCCTGCCGGGGTGCCGGTTCTTTCTGGTTGCCAGGGGGCTGGCATGGCGCTTGTGTGGTCATCGTCGTTCATTCACTCAATCATTCACAGGACAATCATTTTTTTGGTTAGGAGTCGCGAAGGAAATGGAACCGGTAAAAGTTGGCGTCATTGGGATTGGCAACATGGGATCGAGCATCATCCGCATGATGCACCAGGTCCCTGGGGCGGAATTGACGGCGGTGTGCGATACCAACCCCAAGGCCTTTGAGCGCCTGGAGCCTGCCGTCCGGGACAAGGTGGCGAAATTCACCACGGACGAGGAGTTTTTCGAGAAATCCGGTGTGGAGCTGGCCATGATTGAGGTGCCGCACTTCCAGCATGCGGACTTGGCCATTGCCGCCATGAACCACGGGATGCACTTCAATGTGGAGAAGCCCCTTTGTGTGGACAAGGCGGATGCGGAGCGTCTGCTGGCGGAGTGTGCCAAGCATCCTGAACTGGTGAAAGGCATCATGCTGAACCAGCGCACCAGGGACGCCCACATCAAGATCAAGCAGTTGATTGACTCCGGGGAACTGGGGGAGATTCGCCGGGTGAACTGGATTATCACCGACTGGTACCGGACCCAGCAGTACTACGATTCCGGGGACTGGCGTGCCTCCTGGCGGGGCGAGGGCGGCGGCGTGCTGACCAACCAGTGCCCCCACCAATTGGACCTGATGACCTGGCTCTTCGGGATGCCTTCCCTGGTGGATGCCCACATCTTCCTGGGCAAATACCATGACATCGAGGTGGAGGACGAGGTCAATGCCTACCTGGAATACCCCAATGGGGCGACGGCCAATTTCGTCACCACCACGGGAGAGGCTCCCGGAACCAACCGCCTGGAAATCGCCGCGGAGCATGGGCGGGTTGTCTTCGAGAACAACCGTCTTCTCTACAAGCGCCATGCCATCACCACCCAGGAGCACATCCGCACCGCCAAGTCCGGCTTCACCCCCCCCGAAACCTGGGACTGCGAGATTCATTTCGCCCCTGATGACGCCGGCCAGAGCCAGCACATGCGGGTGCTGGCCAACGTGGTGGACGCCATCCGCAACGGAGTGCCCCTGAAGGCGCCTGTGGAGGAGGGCATCCGGGGGCTGGAATTGGCCAATGCCATGATGCTCTCCGGCTTCCTGAAGAAGCCTGTGCAGCTGCCCCTGGACTCCAGCCTCTATGCCGCCAAATTGAAGGAACTCATCGCGGGAAGCCGCTATCCGAAGAAGAAGGTGGTGGAGGACGCCTCTGCCGTGGATTTCACCAAGTCCTTCTAGCCGGGTTTCCGTCCCTGGCTTGGGCCTGGGCAGGGCTTCCCGCCATTTGGGGGGGGCGGGAGGCGCCTGCGTGGCCCCGTTGTCGGGGCCTGTGTGTTTTTCCCATGAAGTGTCCGGGGGGGGCTGTTTTATGTTTGCGGAGGTCGCCTTCAATCTTGCCACGGGGCGTTGCTTCGACTATCGTGTGCCGGAGGAGTGGCCGTCGGGCCGGGTGTATCCCGGGTGCCGTGTGCGGGCCTCCTTCCATGGGGTGGAGCAGTCGGGGTATGTGCTTAAGTTGAAGGAGAGTTCCTCCTATCGGGCGCTGCCCCTGGCGGCGGTGGAGGATGCCTCCCGCCAATTTCCCCCCCAGTTGCTGCGCCTGGCGGATTGGCTCTGCGAATACTATTGCGCCAGCCACGAGTGCGTCATCTGGAACCTGCTTCCCGCCGTGGTGCGCCGGGGGGAGATGCAGCATCGGGAGGTCATCTACCTGGACTTGACGGAAAAGGGGCGGGATCCCGGAAGCCAGGCCTTCCAGGCACTGACCCCGAAGCGGCAAAAGGTCCTCCGCGCCCTGATTCGCCTGGGGGGGAGCCTCCCCTTGAAGGAGGCGCTGGGGGCCGTGGACGCCAGCCAGAGCGTCATCCAGGCCCTGGTGGAGGATGGGTGGCTGTCCAAGGGGCGTCGGGTGGAGGAACGGGACCCCTTCCGCAATGCGGTCATCCAGAGGGACACCCCCAAGGCGCTCACCCGGGAGCAGGAGGCCGCCCTGGCGGCGGTGCGGGAAGCCCTGGAAACTCCCCGCCCCAAGCCCATCCTCCTCCACGGAGTCACGGGAAGCGGCAAGACGGAGGTCTACCTCCAGGCCATCGAACACTGCCTGGCCCAGGGACGCAACGCCATTGTCCTGGTGCCTGAAATCGCCCTCACCCCCCAGACCGCATTCCGCTTCCGGCAGCGCTTTGGGGAATTGGTCTCCGTCCTCCACAGCGGTTTGAGCGATGGACAGCGCTTTGACGAATGGACCCGCATCGCCGGGGGAAAGAGCCGCATTGCCGTGGGCGCCCGCTCCGCCCTTTTCGCGCCCTTCCAGAAGGTGGGCCTCATCGTGGTGGACGAGGAACACGAGGCCACCTACAAGCAGGACGAGATGCCCCACTACAACGCGCGGGACGTGGCGGTGGTGCGGGGAATGCTGGAACCCTGCGCGGTCCTCCTGGGATCCGCCACTCCCTCCCTGGAATCCTACCACAATTGCCAAATCGGGAAATACCGTCTGGTGGAGATGAAGGAGCGGGTGGACGGACATCCCCTCCCCCCCGTGGAGGTGGTGGACATGCGCCTGGAGCACTCCCTCCAGAGGGAGACGGGAAAGAGCTCCTTCTTCTCCCGCCGCCTGAAGGAACTCATCGACCAGACCCTTTCCCGCCATCAGCAGGTGATTCTTTTTCTGAACCGCCGGGGATATGCCACCACCCTCTCCTGCAACCAGTGCGGATACACCGCCAGTTGCGACAACTGCAGCGTGACCTATACCTTCCACCGGAAGTTGAACAAATTGATGTGCCACCATTGCAACACCATGCTGGACGCCCCCTCCCGCTGTCCGGAGTGCGGCAACCCGGAAATCCGGCTGGGGGGCTATGGCACGGAGCGGGTGGAGGCGGTCACCCGGGCCATCTTCCCCCAGGCCATGGTGGCCCGCATGGATTCCGACACCATGACCAATGCGGATTCCTACCGCAAGGTGCTGGAGGCCTTCCGGGGGCGGCGCATCGACATCCTGATTGGCACCCAGATGATTGCCAAGGGGCTGGATTTCCCCGATGTGACCCTGGTGGGGATTGTCCAGGCGGACATTGGCCTGAACCTTCCCGATTTCCGTTCCGCGGAGCGCACCTTTGACCTGATTACCCAGGTGGCGGGTCGGGCGGGGCGCGGGCAGTGTCCGGGGCGTGTGGTGGTCCAGACCTGCACCCCGGACAACTATGCCATCGCGGCGGCCCAGAGTCACGACTACAGGGCCTTTGCGACGCAGGAGTTGCCGGGGCGCCAGGCGCTTTCCTTCCCCCCCTT
>JAEDNB010000205.1 GCA_016302725.1 Lentisphaeria bacterium | reverse complement strand
GGGCCTTTGCGACGCAGGAGTTGCCGGGGCGCCAGGCGCTTTCCTTCCCCCCCTTTTCCCATTTGGTGTTGCTTCAGTTCCGGCATGAGGAGGAGTCGGTGGCCTCCCAGGCGGCGGAGCAATTTGCGGGGATGCTGGCCCCCCTGCTGCCGGCGGGTGTCCAGAGCATCGGGCCCATGCCGGCGCCCCTGGCGCGGCTAGCCGGCAAATACCGCTTCCAGCTTCTTCTGCGGGGGGAGAATGTGCGTGGGATAGTGGCCGCCTGTCGCAAGGGAGTGGCCGCCCTGCCGGCCTCCCAGCGTCGAAAGGTCCCTGTGGAAGTGGACGTGGACCCCCGTTTCCTCCAGTGATTCCAGGGGAGGGGGTGCCTTGCCCTCCTTATCCCGGCGGGAAAAATGGGTTTCCTTTCCCTTGGGGAGAGGAGGAGGGGAGAAGGGGCGGGGCTATAGTAAATGCCCGCCCTCCCTCCGGGGGCTTTCCCCTCTTCTTTCCACCCCTTTCCCCCCTTTCTCTTCCCGCCCTGGCGGCATGCCGTCATGTATCCCTCCTCCATATCCATTCACCTAGGCAGACTGAAGGCAAACTATCGCCGCATGGTGGAAAATTTCCCCGGCCATTCCATGGCTCCGGTCATCAAGGCGGATGCCTACGGACATGGCCTCCTGGCCTGTGCCCGCGCATTGGAGGAGGAGGGGACGCCCTATTTGAGCGTCTTCACTGTGGATGAGGCGCAACTCCTGCGGGAGCATGGGGTGAAGACACGCCTCATCCTGTTGGGCGGGGCCCTCCAGAAGGAAGACGCCCCGGAGATTGCGCGGCTGGAGAATGTGGCCGTGGCCGCCTGGAGCCTGGAGGAGGCGGAGGCCCTCTCCCAAAGCGCCGTGGCGGCAGGGCGGGTGGTGGACCTCCATCTGAAAATCGACACCGGCATGAGCCGGCTGGGCTTCTTCCCCTGGGAATGCCCGGAGGCCGTCCGCCGGCTCCAGGGCATGCCCGGGGTGCGGCTGACGGGGGCGTTCTCCCATCTGGCCAGCGCCGACTGCCCGGAAAAGGACTACACCTTCCGGCAGACGGAGGCCTTCCGCCAGGGATGCGCCTGCCTCCCCCCCGAGGCCAGGGAACGGCACTTGAGCGCCACCCCGGGAATGCTGGCCGGAGTGGGCCTGGAATACCCCATCGTCCGGCCAGGCTTCACCCTTTATGGATATGGCAGCGCCCCCCGCACGCCCCGAATGCACTTCGAACCCGTCATGGAGTTCACCAGCCACGTGGTCTCCTTGAAGGAAATCCCCGTGGGCGCTGAAATCTCCTACGGCGGAATCTACCGGGTCGCCGACCGCCCCCGGCGCATCGCCGTCGTCCCCGTGGGATATGCCGACGGATATCCCCGCGCCCTGGGAAACCAGGCCTGCGTCCTGTTGCGGGGGCGCCGCGCACCGGTCCGGGGACGGGTCTGCATGGGGATGCTCATGGCCGATGTGACGGAGATACCCGGCGCCTCCGTGGACGATACGGTGGTGTTGCTGGGGCGGCAGGAGGAGGAGGCCGTCTATGCGGACGAATTGGCCGCCATGGTGGGCTCCATTCCCTACGAACTGCTTTGCCGCCTGGGGCGCCATCCCCACCGTCTCTTTGTGGAGTAATCGTTGTTTGGGGAGGGGGGGCTGTGGCCTGTCCCTGCGGCATGGGGGAGGAAAAGGCTGCCGTGGGGGAGTTTGCCTGAATGGAGCGGGGGAGGGAGGCTATGTTAAGTGCCTTGCCCGAGGAGCCCCGGGGCTTGGCGGGGGCAGGAGTCGGCGGCCCTGCCGGGGTGCGTCGCTTTTTTATGGATTCCGGTTGTCTTTTGCCTAGGAGACGAGTAAAGCGTATGAGTGAGAAGAACGAAGGGGCCTGCCGGAAGGCGGGCAAGTGTGGCAAGGGAACCTGCGGCTGCGGCCGCCGCCTTCGCCGGATTTTGGCCTGGGTAGTGGGGATTTTTCTTGTGTTCCTGGTGGGGCTTCAGATTTTTCTCTCCCACATGACTCCTGCGGTGAAGAAGGTCATGGAAATCTATGGGCCCCAAGTGACTGGCGCCCCCCTCGCCGTGGAGCAGGTGAGTTTCTCCCTGCTGCGGATGCGCTTTGAGATGAAGGGTCTGCAGCTGGGCAACCCCCCGGGTTTCAAAACCCCCTCCTCCGTGGAGGTGGGGCGGGTCCTGGTGAAGGTGCGCCCCCTCTCCCTTCTCTCCGACACCATCCACGTTCAGCAAATCCTGGTGGAAAACCCCGCCATCACCTACGAGGTGGGGTTGGGCGAGTCCAACATCGGCACAATCCTGGCAAATGTGGAAAAGTACTCCGCGGAATTCGAAAAGAAGGAGAAGCAGCCTGAAAAGGATAAGGAGAAGGAAAAGTCCGGAAAGAAGGTGATTATCGACGAGGTTTCCGTGACCGGTGGCCAGGTGCGCCTCTCCTCCACCTTCCTCCAGGGCAATGCCCTGCCTCTCCCCCTGCCCCCCGTGACTCTCCACGACTTGGGGAAGGACAGGGGAGGCATCAATTTTGTCCAGGCCACGAATGATGTGCTTGCCTCCGTGTTCAATAGCGTCACGGACGTGGCCAAGAAGGGCCTTGCCACCCTGAACGAGGGCGCCAAGAAGGCCGGCGAGGCCATCGGCGAGGGCGCCAAGAAGGCCGGCGAGGCCATTGGCAAGGGGGTGGACAAATTGAAGAACCTCTTCTAGCGTCCCGTATCGCCTTGGCATTTGCCCCTCCTCCCCCTCGCTGGGGGGCTGGCCTTGGCAAGCCAGGGCGCCGGCCCCTTCCCTTCCTTTCCCAAGGGGCGGGCGTCCCCGCCGCCAGTCCCCTTTGTCTCCCTGAATCCAGGTTTCCTTCCCCCCTGCGAACATCCATCTATGTCTCTTTCCTGTGGATTTGTCGGGCTGCCCAATGTGGGCAAGTCCACCCTTTTCAACGCCCTGTCCAATGGCAAGGCGGCGGCGGAAAACTTCCCCTTCTGCACCATTGAGCCGAACACGGGGATTGTCCCTGTGCCGGATCCCCGCCTTCAGCGCCTGGCGGAGCAGGAGCATTCCGCGAAGATTGTGCCGGCCACCATGCAGTTCATCGACATTGCGGGGCTAGTGGAGGGCGCCAGCAAGGGGGAGGGGCTGGGGAACCAGTTCCTTTCCCACATCCGCGGGGTGGATGCCGTGGCCCACGTGGTGCGCTGTTTCCAGGATCCCGACGTGGTCCATGTGAAGGAGAGCATGGACCCGTTGCGGGACCTGGATTTGATTTTGACCGAACTGATGCTGGCCGACCTGGAGATGCTCCAGCAGAAATTGGCCCGTGCCAGGAAGAGTTCCCGCAGTGCCGCCGCGCAGGAGCCCTCCGCCAAACTGGAGCTCCAATTGGCGGAGGAGTTCGCCCAGGCACTGGGGGAGGGGCGGATCCCCGAATACGACCGCAACGACCCGGAACAGGCCAAGGTGGTGCGGGGAATGCAGTTGCTGACCCTCATCCCCGCCTTTGTCTGCGCCAACACCGATGAGGAGTCCTACCGGAATTTCGGCAAGGAACCCCTCACCCGGAACCTCATCGACAAGGCGAGGGAGTATGGCATGGAGGTCATCCCCGTCTGCGCCAAGTTCGAGACGGAACTCCAGGG
>JAEDNB010000204.1 GCA_016302725.1 Lentisphaeria bacterium | reverse complement strand
AGATCAACGGCTACAGCACCGCCAGCGGCACCATCTACGACTTCTACTGGTTCCCTGGCTCCGACGTGGACGGCGGAGACAAGAACCACTAGTTCCTTCCCTCTCCCCGTTTTCGTCCGCTTCCTCCACGCCCCCGGAGAGCCTCCGTGCTCCCGGGGGCGTTTCCCTTTCCCGGCCGCCCGGCTCCCTGGGGGAAAGCCCTTGGGGAGACGGCTATATTACGGAACTTTCCGTTTGACGGCGGCGGAGACTGCGCGCCGCCTCCCTTTCTCATCCCCACCCTCGTCAGGAGCCTTATTCATGTCAACCGCAACCGAACCCCTTCCCGGAACCTCGGACATTTGGGAGCCCGAGGTGCTGGGGTGGGTGGAGCTGGAATCCATCACCCGCGACATCCTGGGGCGCTATGGCTACCAGGAACTGCGCACCCCCGTCTTTGAACGCACGGAGGTCTTTGTGCGGAACCTGGGGAACGAGACGGATGTGGTGCAGAAAGAGATGTACACCTTCGAGGACCGGGGCGGCCGCTCCCTGACCCTGCGTCCCGAGGGGACGGCTGGGGTGATGCGGGCCATGGCCAACCTGGGCCTGGGCCCCGGCGAGGAGCGCCGGGTCTTCTACATGGGGCCCATGTTCCGGGGGGAGCGTCCCTCCGCCGGGAGGCGCCGCCAGTTCCACCAGGTAGGGGTTGAGGCGGTGGGCTGCCACTCTCCCTGGATGGACGCGGAGGTCATCTCCATGCTGGTGCACTACCTGGATGCCCTGGGCCTCAACGGTGCACGAGTCCACCTGAACACCCGGGGGCTGCCGGAGGACCGTCCCGCCGTGGCCGAGGCCCTGCGGGAATATTTCCGTCCCCACCTCTCCCAGATGTGCGAGGATTGTCGGCGGCGTTTTGAGACCAACGTATGGCGGATGCTGGACTGCAAGCAGGAGGCCTGCCACCGCCTGGCCCTGGGGGCCCCCCACATCGCCGAATTGATGGGGGAGGAGTCCCGCGCCTATTTCCGGGACGTGTGCGATGGGCTGGAGAAGCTGGGCGTCTCCTATGAGGTGAATCCCCGCCTGGTCCGCGGCCTGGACTACTACATCCACACAGTCTTTGAGATCACCCATCCCGCCCTGGGGAGCGACGACGCCCTGGCGGGAGGCGGCCGCTACCGGATGACCATGCCGGGCTCCTCCACCCCCATCGAGGGCATTGGCTTTGCCGCCGGCGTGGAACGCCTCCTCATGACCCGTGCGGGCCTGGGCCTCGCCCCCCAGCCCCTTCCCATAGCCGATCTCTACCTCATCGCCGCCGGACAGGAGGCCATTCCCGCCGGGCTCCAATTGGCCGGGGAGTTGCGTCGGGCGGGCCTGGGGGGACGCGTCCTGGCGGATGTCACCGGACGTTCCCTGAAGGCCCAGTTCCGTTCCGCCAACAAATCCGGGGCCACCAAGGTCCTGATCCTGGGGGAGAACGAGTTGAAGAATGGCACCGTCACCCTGAAGGAGATGGCCGACGGCTCCCAGCGCACCCTTTCCCGGGAAGAACTGCTTTCCCTTCTCGCCCAGGGCGGCAAATAGGGAAGACGCCCCGCCCCCACCCCTCCCTCCCCATCCGGCCCCCCCATTCGGAGAACAAGATTTCCATGAGCTACCGCACCAACACCTGCAACGAACTGAACCTCTCCCACCTGGGGCGAAAAGTCACCCTCTGCGGCTGGGTAAACGCCAGCCGGAACCTGGGGGGGATGCTCTTCCTGGACCTGCGGGACCGGGAGGGAATCACCCAGTTGGTGGTAGACCCCGCCGCCACCCCCGACCTGGCGGAACAGGCCAAGGCCATCCGCGAGGAATGGGTCATCCAGGCGGAGGGCATGGTGCGGGCGCGTCCGGGGAGCATGGTGAACGAGAAGCGGGCCACGGGGGCCATCGAGGTGGCGGTGAGCGCCCTGAAGGTGCTGAACCAGTCCGCCCCCATGCCCTACCATCTGGAGGACCCCGCCGCCTCCGACGACCTGCGCCTGAAATACCGCTACCTGGACATGCGGAGAAGCGGATTGCTCAACACCCTGAAGGTGCGCCACCAAATCACCCAGGTCATGCGGCGGGTCTTCGACCAGGAGGGCTTCATCGAGGTGGAGACCCCCATCCTCACCAAATCCACCCCCGAAGGCGCACGGGACTACCTGGTGCCCAGCCGCATGAAGGCCGGCGCCTTCTACGCCCTCCCCCAGAGCCCCCAGCAATACAAGCAGCTCCTGATGGTGGGCGGCGTGGAAAAGTATTTCCAGATTGCCCGGTGCTTCCGGGACGAGGACCTGCGGGCGGACCGCCAGCCCGAGTTCACCCAGATTGACCTGGAGATGAGTTTTGTGGAGGAGGAGGATGTGCAGGGTGTCACCGAACGTCTTCTGGCGGCGGTCATGAAGGAGGTGAAGGGGATGGAGCTCTCCCTCCCCTTCCGGCGGGTCACTTGGAAGGAAGCCATGACCCGGTATGGAGCCGACAAGCCGGACACCCGTTTCGGCCTGGAGATGCAAAACCTCACCGGCCTCTTCGCCCACACCGCCTTCCCCCCCTTCCGCGCCGCCTTGGAGGAGCAGGGCACCATCGAGGGCTTCAACGGCAAGGGCCTGGCCTCCGCCGTCAGCCGCAAGCAGGCCGACCAATTGACGGAATCCGCCAAGCTCATGGGAGCCAAGGGACTGGTGGTGCTGAAGGTGGACCCCGCCGGCGCCCTCGCCGGCCCCGCCGCCAAATTCCTCTCCCCCGAAGAGACCCAGGCCCTGAAGGAAGCGTTGGACGCCCAGCCCGGAGACCTGCTCCTGCTGGCCGCCGACCGCTCCTTCCGGGTGGCGTGCACCGCCCTGGGACGGGTCCGCCTGGAGGTGGCGGAAGCCCACAAGCTCATCCCCCAGGACCGCTTCGACTTCCTCTGGGTGACGGAATTCCCCCTCTTCGACTGGGACTACCAGGAAGAGCGCTGGGTGGCGGAGCACCATCCCTTCACCCGTCCCATGGAGGAGGACCTCCCCCTGCTGGAGAGCGACCCGGGGAAGGTGCGCGCCCGGGCCTACGATGTGATTCTCAACGGGGTGGAACTGGGCGGAGGCTCCATCCGGATCCACGAGCCCTCCCTCCAGGCGCTGATGTTCCGCACCCTGGGCATCTCCGACGAATCCGCCCGCCATCGCTTCGGCCATCTCCTGGACGCCTTCTCCTTCGGGGCGCCGCCCCACGGCGGCCTGGCCCTGGGGCACGACCGCCTGGTGATGCTTCTCTGCGGCCTGAAGTCCATCCGGGACACCATCGCCTTCCCCAAGACCGCCAAGGCGGCCTGCCTGATGATGGATTCCCCCAGCACCGATGTGGATCCCCGTCAGCTCCAGGAACTGAACCTCACCATCACCGGCGCCCCTGCCGAAGAGTAGGCTGCGACTGGCTTTTTTCCAAGGGGGGGGGCTGCATGACACAGGGAACAGGAGGAGCCGGGAAGACAGGGAGGCGGAGGCCCTTCCTGCTGGGGATTCTGCTTCTGGGACTTCTGCTTCTGCCCCTGCCGGGGGCGGAGGAAGTCCGGATCCGGATTCTCCACACCAGCGACCTCCACGCCAATCTTTCCGGAGACAGCCAGGCCCCCGACGGACTCCTTCCCCTGGC
>JAEDNB010000203.1 GCA_016302725.1 Lentisphaeria bacterium | reverse complement strand
TCCTTCGGGACCATCGTCCTGGAATGCGACCTCGACCTGCCGCCGGAGACCGTCTATCGGGCCTACGCAAGCCGCTGGGAAATCGAAATCGTCATGCGATACTACAAAAACGCATGCCAGTTCGACGACACGCGGGTGCAGGACGACTATTCCCTTCTGGGCAGCGAGTTCTGCGACTTCCTGGCCACGGTCGTCACCTTCAGGATCATCAAGGCCTTCGATGCCGCAAGACTCCTGGAGAAGAGGAACTACGGCAGGGTCATGGCCATCTTGAGAAGGGCGAAGATGGCAAGGATGGAGGGAGAGGGGTGGCAGCTGTTCCGGATGGACCCCTCCCACATGGAAATCCTCCAAGAACTCGGTCTCCTCCCCAAGCCCGAGGAACCACCGAAACGGAAGCGCGGAAGACCCAGAAAAAATCCACTATAGTCCAACGATTTGGGAAAGTTCTAATATAGATTTCTGGATTTCTAGAAAGGGCTTTCCCCAGCGAGGCCGCGTCTCCACGGAGGAAACTGGGATTTTTAACACGGAAGACACAGCAGCATGGCCATGCCGGGGATTTTGTTTTAAGTCTTTCTTGTCTAGATATCTAAAACCCATTTGGATACAAAGGCGTTATGCAAACCACGGAACGCCTTTCGAAGGCTCATGGCCTCTATCGGCCTGGGGCGTCGCAGGAACCGAACCCGGGGGAGGGGGAGGGCGTCATCGCCGGGGAACTCCGGCGAGGACGCGGCGTCGCAGGGGGAAAGGGGGGAGGGGGTGCCCGCCAGGGCATTTCCTTCCCCGCAGCCCCCCTGCGATGGCGCAAGGCAGGCGCAAAGCGCCTGACGCACCCCCGCCGCCCCCTTCCGTCTCTCCGTGTGCGCCGCAGGCGCCTTCCGTGCTCTCCGTGTTTTCGCGGCAGCGCCCCCGTGTGCAAGGGAACCGGGTTGCAATTCCTGGCTTCGAGGTTATGGTAAGACTGGTGACGCCGATAACGGCACTCTGGACAATTCTTGCATTGGAGCCTCTCGGCTCTATTCTACCTAATACGGCAGAGCATTCCCCTTCGGCGTCACCACTAACCATTTGGCCGGCTTCCCCTACCGCTTGCGGAGACAGGGGGAGTCGGCCTTTTTCGTTTTCGCCCTGTCGAAGCGGGGGAGGGGCGGAAAATATTTTGGGGGTGGTGGGGCGGCGTCACCGCCGTCCCGTGCGCGCCTATCTTCACTCCTGTGGGGCTTCCCAGGCGGGAGAGAGGGACCAGGGCGCTTTGGCCGCCGGGGTCTTCGCCTTCAGGGCGGCCAGCAGGTTTTCCAACACCAGTTTCATGCAGCCCAACTGCTGCATGGTGATCCACATAAGCCAGTCGGGCATATTTTCCTCGATGGCCTTCATGCGTTCCACCAGCAGGGGGATTGCTTCCTCCAGGGCCTTTCTGGCGGCGGCGGCGCCATTCTTCTTCTCCAGGGAGGAGCGGGCCTGCAGCAGCGCCTGGAAGAACTCCAATTGAATCCGGAGGCGCTGGGCGCTTCCCAGCAGGCTCTGGAGGGAGGCCTTCCCCAGTTCCGGCCACTGTCCGGCCCCCATCAGGGAAGCGGCTTTCTCCACCAGGAGGCCGCATTCCTCCGACAGCGTCCGGAGCCGTCCCTCCGCGTCGGGGGGCAGGGAAGCGAGGGCCGCCTCGGGATAGGGGGGCGCCGCATAATCCTTCGCGTCCGGCTCCACCTGGTAGGCCCGCCAGGGCATCGTCATTTGGCACAGCCCGTCCTCTGCGGTCTTCCGGAGCCGTTCCGTCAAGGCGAGATAATCCTCGGAGAGATTTCCCCATTGCAGTTCCGCCCAGCGGCGGCGGAGATTCTCCAGGGTATCCTCCGTCCAGTCGGGTTTTTCCCAGCAGCGCACCCCCAGCAGGGCCAGTTGTTCCCAGTAGGCGGGGTCGTACTGTCCCCGGGCCACCACGGCCTCCCCGCCGGCCTCCAGGGTCTCCTTCAGGCATTTGTCCAGTCCTTCCAGGCTGCCGTTGAACCAGGCGTAGTTTCCTTCATTGGCCCTGGGGCCTCGCCAGGCCCCCACCTTGGCCAGGGCGCCCTGGGAGAAGGCGGAGGGGATTTCCCCCTGCCAGTGCACCACCACCCGCGAGGCGAACTCCGGCTCCTGGAAGAGAGCCTTCAGTTCCTTCCCCAGGAGTCCCTCCCCCTGGAGCAACTGGTCACCAAAGAGAAGGACCCGTCCCACTCCATGGGAGGTCAGGAACCCCACCATCCATTTCAGGAAGGAGGCGAAGAGGGAGCCATGGGAGGCCTTGCGGCATTTGGCGCAACGGCACCAGACACTGGTCTCCACGCCATCCTCCCCGTGGAGGGGCACGGAGGAAAGCCCGTCCAGCCCCAGATGGAAGAACTCCACCCCCTCCCCGAAATGCCGTGCCAGGAAACTCTCCAGGAACTCCCCCAGCGCCTTTCGGGCGGCGGGGGAGG
The DNA here is from genome assembly GCA_016302725.1 of Lentisphaeria bacterium. Classification (GTDB taxonomy): domain Bacteria; phylum Verrucomicrobiota; class Lentisphaeria; order Oligosphaerales; family Oligosphaeraceae; genus UBA1724. Next base: position 1,184 of record JAEDNB010000203.1, on the reverse strand, counting down.
AGAGGCAGAGTCCCTGCCCCGTGGGCTTTCCCTTCTCGTCACAGGCGGAAAGGGCAGGTATCAGCCGGGGAAGGAGGGTGGAATGCCCCAGGAAATCCATATAGGGGAAGATGGTCACCCCCCGCTCCTTCCCGTAGGTAAGCACCTCGTTGAAGGCCTCGCCGTCCACCAGGGCGGGAGTGGCCTCCCGGTCATACCAGCGGTCGTATTTCACATTGTAGTAGCGGTAGCGGTTCCGGGAGACCGGCTCCCCGGGCCCTGTCTCCTCGTGAATGGGGGCGAGAAGGAACTCGGAGGGGCGTCCGGCCTGGGAAGTGCGCACGTCGGGGCGGCAGTCGTAGACCCCCATTCCGCAGAGATTGAGGTGCATGGCGCTCATGCAGTCCAGGGCCTGGCACCAGGAGGGCCCGTCCATCCGCTCCGTCCCCCAGTTGGCGTCGGCCAGGATGCCCCGGAAGGGGACCATGGGCCAGTCATGGATGACCAGGTTGGGGACGGCTCGTCCGTTGAACATCATGATGAAGAGGCGGGAGAGGGTCTGGGCGGCCCAGACCATCCCCTCCTGGCAGGGGGTGCGGATGAAGACCTCGCTCCCCCGGATCTCCAGGGAGTAGTAGTCCTTCCGCACCGCCTCCGGCACCCGGGAGAGGTCGAACTCCGACTCGTCCATCACCTGGGCGTCCACCACATACTTCTTCTTGTTGGCCACCACGCGCACGCCCGCCATGGTGAGGATGGAGCGCAGGGCCTTGCGCTGGATGGGGAGCACGCGGGAGGTGGAAAGGCGGACATCCTTGGCAAGTTCACTGATGCCTTCCCCGAGGATGATTTCCTTGGGCTGGGGGAAAAGTTCGGCGATTTCGAAGCGACGGCTGGCGGCCATAGTATGAACTCCTCAAAGATGCATTCCTGAAATCCGCATTCCCCCGGGGGCTTGCCCGGGCGGGGACGGCGGCGCCCTCGCCGGCTCCCTTTTCCCCTCCGAAGGGCCTGGCGACGATGCACATCTCGCAAGACGCGAAGGCCTGTCCGGCGCGGGTCCGGACAGGCGCAAAAGAACGGGGGGTACTATAATGTCGGTTCCGCCTCCTGCCGGTGTGCTGCGGGGGGAGGGAGGAGGGGGGGAGCCAGGGGGAGAAAAGAAATTCTAGATGCAACACCCAGGCCCCTTTTCGTCGCTTTTC
>JAEDNB010000202.1 GCA_016302725.1 Lentisphaeria bacterium | reverse complement strand
CGATGGACCTCAGAATGAGATTTCCGGCTCGCTGTGTCATGGCTCCGAATATATGTTCTATTCTGGAACGCGTCCTGGCCCTTGTCCGATTTCCTTGTTTTTCCCACGAGGTCAGCGGATGTCCGTTGCATCCTGAACAAAAGTGAAGTGATTTTCAGAAATTCATTTCACAGTAAAATTCTGAGTTTTTAAGTTCAAAACGCTGTTCAGAATGACGGAGGATCGTAAAAATTCCAGCCGCCATGTTTATTCTTTTCCCAGCCAGGTTTTGAGTTGGCGATTTGTCCTCGTTTTCGCAAGGGAAAGGCACCCGTGCTCCCCGCCGAAAACGCAGGTTCCGCCCGTGGACGTGAAGTATATTTCGAATCCCCCGGACCGTTTTCTCCCGTTTCTCCCCCATTTCCCGGAAGCAGCCGCCTATCCCAAGGGCGGAAAGAGAGTCCATCGCGCGCTTTTGCTCCTTCCCATCCCGGGGGGAATTTCCCCATATTTTCTCCTTCCGCCGCCGAAGGTGTCCGGGAGGGAAAGGAGGGGATGGGCAGGGCAAACTTGATGATTGCCATGTGGAGGGGGACGGGGAGGCTGGAGAAAAGAATTCCGCCTCGAGGGAGAGAGGGGGGAGGGAGGTTTCTTTGAAGCCCCTGGCCATCCTTGCCGAGGGAAAAAGGAGTCGTCCTCTCTTTCCCTCCTCTCGCTTCCTGTTCAGATTCCCTTCCTACTCCAGAAAAATCTCCTGGAGGCGTAGGAGTTCCTGGGAGGTGATGCCGCAGGTCTTGAGGAAAGCCTGGATTCGTTGGTCGAGAGGATCCCCCGGGGCGCCATATTCCCGCAATGCCTCCAGGAGGCGTTGACAACACCGGAGGGCGCATGGATTTTCTTCGCAGGGGAGATGGGGGAGGAAGGTGGTTTCCCAGTCCAGGCAAAGGTCGTTTTCGGGTACTCCCAGGAGCCCATTCAAGAGGAAGGCGACCATGCCGGTGCGGTCGGCGCCGCCCAGGCAGTGGAAGACCAGAGGATAAACCTGGGGTTGGGCCAGCAGGTGGAAGACGGCTCCTGTAGCCTCCCGTTGTTCCGGGGTGAGGGCCTCCTCATATCCTTCCACGGGAAGATTGTAGTATCGCACTTGAGGGCCCAGAGGGGAGAGGCCGGCCTTGCCGGTCTCGGCCGGGCTCCGTAGATCCAGATCGGTGCGAATGCCCAGGGTCTCCAGGAAAAACTCCCGGTCCGCCACGGAAAGGCGATTCCGCCCGGGATGGATCGTGTCTGGACTGGGGTCGTCAAAGGCCTCCATCCGATAGGCCAATCCCTGGCGCACCCGGCGCCCCTCTCTGGTGCGCCATCCTCCCACATCCCGGGAATTGGCCACTCGTCCATCCACGGCAAAGAGCTTTTCCCGACTAATGATCCTGGGAGGCAGGTCCTCCGTGAGGAAGACGGAGACGGCGGAGAGCGTTTCCGGGGCCTGGCTGGGGGGCAGGGGGAGGAAGCGCACCCGCCAATAGTATGGGGTGCCCACCTTGAGGTTCGCCTCGTATTCCTTTACTTCCACGAAGGTTTCCCAGCGAGGCTGGGCCCAGATCTTGTTGGCCCGGAAGATCCGGAAGTGCCGAAAATCCGCCTCCTCCGAGAGTTCGACCTGATAGGGACCGGGCATGGTGTCCGGCGCCTCCCACTGGAAGCGAAGCCCCCGCCCGCGCCGATACAAAAAATCCCCCCCGTGCTCTCCTCGGGGGAAAAAGGGGGAGGAAAGTTTCTCGCCCTCTTTGGCCAGGAAGGATCTTCGGCTCTCGTGGTCCGGCAACGCCCGGAGTTGACGATAGAGTTCGGGGGCCACCAGCAGGGGAACGGGGCTGGCCAAGGGCTGTAGGCGAAGGGAATTCGGGAAGGAGTCGTGGGACATGGGGAAGGGAGGGATTACCCCAGGGAAGCGGGAGGCCAGGGACGGAACACCCGATGGATTTCCGTGGCCCGTCCCGTCTCCTCATCCAGGGTGACCACGGCGCCCATGACGACCGTATGGCCTTCCGCCACGGAGAAGCGCATGGGCATTCCCGTGCGGAAATTCTCGATGACGGCGGCGGCATCCCGTCCGAGCACACTTTCCTGGCTTCCCACCATGCCCACATCGCATTGGAAGGCGGTGCCTCCGGGAAGGATGCGGGAATCGGCGGTGGGCACGTGGGTGTGGGTGCCCAGGACGGCGGTGACCCGACCATCCAGATAGAAGCCCATGGCCTGCTTCTCGCTGGTGGCTTCCCCGTGGAAATCCACGATGACAATGGGGGTTTCCCGGGCGATTTCCTGGAGGGCCTCCTCCACCAGGTCAAACGGGGAGGAGACTTGGAGTTTCATGAAAACCCGTCCCAGCAGGTTCACCACCCCCACTTTCTTCCCGTTCCGGGCGGGAAAGACCCCCCAGCCCCGCCCTGGTTGGCTGGGGTGGAAATTGGCGGGGCGCAGAACCTTGCCAAGGCCATCGATCTGCTTGGGGTACTCCCGCTGGTCCCAGGTGTGGTCGCCAGAGGTGAAGACATCCACCTGCTCCGGGGTGAATTCCTCCAGCAAGGCTTTGCTCATGCCGTTGCCCCCAGCCATGTTCTCCCCATTGGCAAGGCAGAAATCGCACCCGTATTCCCGCTGGAGCACGGGAGAAAGTCCCTGAACCGCCCGGCGGCCATCGTGGCCCACAATGTCACCAAGAAAAAGAATGCGCATGAAAATAGAATCTCAAGGAGGGGGAAAACAAAGGGGCGGCGGCCGATTCTCCGGGACGGGGAAGAGGCTCAGGCGGGCTCCAGCACCAGGCGATTGAGCTTCGGCTTCACTTCCTGGATCCGCACGGTGAGACGCTCTCCCAGGGAAGGGGCGTCCCGCACCATGAGAACGCCACGGGCCAGATACTCCGACAACTCCACCAGAACCAGACGACCTTCCACCCGCACCACCGTGGCCGGGTAAGTCTTGGCGGGGTCCTGACGCCGCAACAACTCCATGGTCCAGAAGGCCCGGGCCTCCCGCTCCAGGGCACGGTTGCCCGATGCGGTCCGGTCCACATTGTCCAGCACGCCAAAGAGTTCGGTTTGCGTGTAGGGGAGGGGGTCTCCCGCCAGATGGGCGCAGAGTTGACGCTGGATCACCATGTCGGCGTAGCGGCGAAGAGGGGAGGAGATTTGCGTGTAGAGGTCCAGCCCCAGGCCACCATGTCCTTCGGGATAGGTGGAAAGGCGGGTCCGCTTCATCTTTCGCACCTGTTGGTCGAAATCCACGGGATCATAGAGGCGGACGGAATGGGCGTCTCTCGCCGGCAGCTCCTGGCAACGATAGAGGATGGGGACGTCGTTGCGCAGGGCATAGCGGGCGGCCAAATGGTTGGCCAGCACCATGAACTCGCTCACCAACTCGTGGCTGGGCGTATTCTGATCGTCCCACTCCGCCGTGATCTCCCCGTTCTCCACATGGAGCTTCAGTTCCGGACGGTTCAGCTGGATGGCGCCACACTCCTCCCGGAAACGCTGACGGCACTGGGCCAGATGCCGCAAAAAAAACCAGGCGGTCCATGCGCAGCATGGGCCGCCACTCCGTGCCCTCCGTGTGCGCCGCAGGCGCCTTCCGTGCCCTCCGTGTTACCCCCCTTCGTGTCTTCCGTGTGAATCTGGTCTTGCA
>JAEDNB010000201.1 GCA_016302725.1 Lentisphaeria bacterium | reverse complement strand
CCCCCATCTTGCCGCTCTTCAGGGCGTCGGCCATGGCCAGGGGAATCTCCGCCTGCGCCGCCACCACCTTGGCCTGCATTTCCTGGACCTTGGCCTGCATCTCCTGGACCTTCGCCTTCATCTCCTGCTCGTAGGCCACCGCCGCCGCACGGCGCACCTCTGCCGTGGCCTGGGCCACCCGGCGGTCCGCTTCTGCCTGGTCCGCCTGGAGCCGGGCGCCAATGTTGTCCCCAACGTCCACGTCCGCAATGTCAATGGAGAGGATTTCGAAGGCGGTGCCGGAATCCAGTCCCTTCTCCAGAAGCCGCTGGGAGATGTTGTCGGGGTTTTCCAGGACGGCATTGTAGGAGGCGCTGGAGCCGATGGTGGTGACGATGCCTTCGCCCACCCGCGCCACGATGGTGTCCTCCGTGGCGCCGCCCACCAGGCGTTCCAGGTTGGTGCGCACGGTCACCCGGGCGCGGACCTTCACCTGGATGCCGTCCTTGGCCACGGCGTCCAGGGTGTCCCGGTCGGCCCCCCGCTTGGGGCAGTCGATGACGCGGGGGTTCACGCTGGTCTTGACGGCCTCCAGCACATCCCTGCCGGCCAGGTCGATGGCGGCGGCCTGCCGGAAGGTCAAGTTGATGGCGGCCTTGTCCGCGGCGACCATGGCGTTGACCACCCGTTCCACATTGCCGTGGGCCATGTAGTGGCTTTCCAGTTCATCGGTGGAGATGTTGGTGATGCCGGCCTTCCGCAGTTGGATGTAGCAGCGGACGATGAGGGAGGAGGGCACATGCCGCAGGCTCATCATCAGGAGCCGCCAGAAGGAGATGTGGGCGTCGGAGGCCTGGGCCTGGAGCCAGGTCCCGAAATAGCTGAAGACGACGCACACGGCGACGACGAGGAAAAGGACGGCGAGGAAGGTCAGGGCACCAAGGAAGATGGTCATCTTGCGTTCCGGTTGGGGTTGGGGGAGAGGCGAAAAAAGGAAAAGGGGACGGCCCTCGGCGGGACAGGGGGCAGGGGTGCGCCGTGCCTGGGAAGAGGGCGGGAAACAGGGACAATATAAACCCGTATTTTCCGGGGGGGCGGATTTGCCCGGGCCATGGCCAATCCCGCCCTGCGCCGGGGCGGGGAATCTGGATTCAGGCTATAGTACCGGGTTTGCCGCCGGTAACCCCGGAGTCCGTCCAAACGTAAGGAATGAGTACAAGGAGCATTGTCTTATGGAACTTGACTGGTCGAATCTCACATTTTCCTACCGTCCAACCTCCTGCCATGTGGAGTACCACTGGAAGGACGGACGCTGGGACGAGGGCGAACTGAAGGAGAAGCCCTTTGTGACGCTGTCCATCGCGGCGGAATGCCTGCATTATGGCCAGGCCGCCTTCGAAGGATTGAAGGCCTACCGGGGCGAGGACGGCAAGATCCGGATCTTCCGCATGGAGATGAATGCCCGCCGCCTCATCCAGTCCGCCCGCCGCAGTTGCATGGCCCCCGTGCCCGAGGAGCTCTTCTGCCAGGCGGTGGAGCGTGTGGTCCGCGCCAACGAGGAGTGGATTCCCCCCTACGGCACCGGGGCGACCCTCTACATCCGCCCCCTCCTTTTCGGCTCCGGCCCCCAGATTGGCGTGGCCCCCGCCAGCGAATACACCTTCATCGTCCTGGTGGTGCCCGTGGGCGCCTACTACAAGGGCGGGCTGCAGGCCGTCCGCGCATGCATCGTGGATGAATACGACCGGGCGGCCCCCCGGGGCACCGGCAACGTGAAGATGGCCGGCAACTATGCCGCCAGCCTCCTTTCCCACGAGATGGCCAAGGAGAAGGGCTTCGCCGTGGACCTCTACCTGGATGCCGCCGAACACAAATACGTGGAGGAGTTCGGTTCCTCCAATTTCATCGGCATCACCCATGACGGCCGCTACGTGACCCCCGCCTCCCCCTCCGTCCTGCCCAGCATCACCAACAATGGCCTCCAGCAAGTGGCCAAGGACCTGGGCATTCCCGTGGAGGTGCGCCCCATCGACTTCGAGAAGGAAATCGGCACCTTCGCCGAGGTGGCCGCCTGCGGCACCGCCGTGGTCATCACCCCCGTGAAGGAAATCGTCCGCCTCAGCACCGGCGAAGCGTTCTCCATCGGCACCGGGGATGGGTGCGGGCCGGTCTGCCAGCGGCTCTATGACGCCTACACGGCCATCCAGTGGGGAAAGGCTCCCGACACCCACGGCTGGCTCAAAGTCCTTGACTAGGCCATTGCAGGAAGAACACAGCCAACCTACGGCTCCCCAGGAGCCCGGGGACGCGCTTCTCCTGAAGGGGGCCAGGGACGGGGACGACCGGGCGGCCCAGCGGCTCTTCGACCGCTACCAGCGGACGCTGGTGGACGCCGCGAGCCGGTATCTCCCCTCCCGGGACCTCGCCCAGGATGTCGCCCAGGAGGTGTTCCTGAAGCTTCTGGAGTCCCCCCCCTCCCGCCTTTCCGGCGGCACCCTGCGCCCCTGGCTGCTCCGGGTGGCCAGGAACCTTTCCCTGGACCGGGTGCGCCGGGGCAAGTTTGAGATTCCCGTGGGGGAGAGCGGGGAGTATGCGTCAGCCCACCAGCCGGCGGACGGGGCGGGAGTGGATCCCCTGTCCACGGCGATGCGTTCCAGCGACGCGGAGCGGATCCGGCACTTGCGGCGCCAGCTTCCCCAGGAACTTCAAAGGCTCCTGGAGGCGCGCTTTGAGCAGGGGCTTTCCTTCCAGCAGATAGCCCTCCGGGAGGGCATCCCCCTGGGGACCGCCCTCTGGCGGCTCCACCATGCCTTCAAACTCCTCCGCCAGAAATGGAGCGCGGAGAACGGATAAGCGAGACGACGCCATGTTGAATACAAGGAAATTCCATCCCCTGGAAGGGGGCGTTCGCCACTATGCCTGGGGGGAGCGTTCCTCCCAGGGAAAGACTCCCTTCATCGCCTCCCTGCTGAAGCGGGAGCCGGGGGACGAGCCCTGGGCCGAACTCTGGCTGGGCGCCCATCCCTCCCTGCCTGGGCTTCTGGTGACGGAGGAGGGGAGGGTGCCCCTGGACCAGGCCATCGCCCAGGCGCCTGGGCAGTGGCTGGGGGAGAGGACGGCCGCCGTGTCCGGGGAACTTCCCTTCCTGCTGAAGGTCCTGGCCTGCAGCGCCCCCCTTTCCATCCAGAGCCATCCCGACGCCGCCTCCGCCGTCGGCCTCCATGCCGCCCGCCCGGACCTCTATCCCGACGCCCATGACAAGACGGAGATCATGATTGCCCTGGAGCCCTTCCAGGCGCTGGCGGGCTTCCGCGGCCTGTGCGACATCCGGGAGGATGTGGAAAAGGTCGCCGCCTTCCAGCCCTGGCTGGCCCTTTGGCACTATGGGGAGCCCACCCTTCGCCGCCTGGTGGAGAGCCTCTTCTCCTTGAATGTGGTCCCCCTGGCGGCCATGCTGACCCAGGCCCTCCAGGAACTCCAGGGACGCCCGGAGGAGGCCCTCTCCCCGGCGGACCGCCTCTTCCTCTCCCTCTCCCGGGAGTACCCCGGCGACCGCGGCACGCTCTTCGCCTATCTGTTGAACCAGGTGGAACTGGCCCCGGGCCAGGCCCTCTTCCTGGCCCCCAACTCCCCCCACGCCTACCAGCGCGGCGCCGGCATCGAGTGCATGACCAACTCCGACAACGT
>JAEDNB010000200.1 GCA_016302725.1 Lentisphaeria bacterium | reverse complement strand
ATGGTCTCCAGGATGCCCTTGGTCACGACGAGCGTGCCGTCGATGAGGCAGAAGGCGTTGACCGCGGAGGTATAGGCGAGGAAATAGGGGATTTCCCGGGCCTCGGGGAGAACAGGCTTCAATTTTTCCAGCAGGGATTCCACCCGCCGGGCATCCGCCTCGTCCTCGTAGAAGACCTCCTTCTCCTTCAACTGGCGCACGTTTTCCTGGCCCAGGATGGCTTCCTCCATGGGAGTGAGGACCAGGAAGCGCTTCCGGCGGTGATAGGGCACCGGGATGCGGGACTCCTTGAAGGCAAAGACGCACCGGGTAAGGAGGGAGCCCTCGGATTCGTTCAGCAACTCCGGGATGTTCAGGGAGACGTCGTCGATGGCCTTCTCGAACTCTTCGGGCGTCAGCAGGGGGCGCGGGGGAGCGGGGGCGAAGAAATGGCAATAGAGGAAGCCCAGGAGGGCCAGCAGGGCAATTCCCGCCAAGGCCTTGGGATACCAACTCTTCTTTTCGGCAGGGGACTCGACTTTCATAATCGGCAGGTGCTTCGGGGGTGGGGCGGGTGGAGTCTTCGGCAGGGCCGGTGCGCCTTCCCTTTCCCTAAGGATGGCGGGGAAGAACGCCGTCGCCGCCCTTGGAAAACAATGGCCATAGAGCAATTACTCGCCCTATGGCCATTTCTTACAGGAGAAGCCAGGGAAATCCTTTCTTTCCGGCGCTTTGGTGGGGGCGGCGCCGCAAGGATCCAGGCTTCCGGGGGAAGTTTATAAAGTCGCTACTCCTTCTGGGGCAGGATTTTCATGGTATAGTGGATGGGCCTTCCGGCGACGGGGGTGTTTCCCCCCTGGCCTGGCTGGGGGGACTCCGGGGAGAGGAGTTTCCAGTGGAGTTTTTCGAAGAGGGTGTCCACGGTATGCTGGATTTCCGTGTCCATGGCCAGCAGGGAGACGGTGTAGACGCCGTGTTCATCCGGGGAAGCGCTTCCCTTGGAGAGGACGGGGTTCCGCTTCAGGAAATCCTCCAGTTTTTCCGGGGAGAAGTGTCGGGAGGCAATCCAGACGTGGGTCACCTTCTGTTCAGGGGCTGGCAGGGGACGGGCGCCGGCGGCGTCCCCGGAGAATCTACCTCCATTGGAGGCGGCGGTGAGGTGCTGCGGGGGAAGGTTGGTCCGCCTGACCCGGAGGGCCAGGTCATCCAGGAAGGAGAATCCCAGGGAGCGGGAGGCGGTGAGGCCCTCCGCCAGGGGGATTTCCCTGGACCGTGCGGCGAAGGAGGAGGACTGTGGCGCCATGGCCGCCATGGGCATGGCGGGGGCGGCTTCTTCAGCCTCCAAGGAGGGGAGGCTGTTGGCCCGGGCCAGGGAAGAGGCGGAATCCGCCTGTCCCTTGAGGCCAAGATAGGTCCCAAGGGAGGCCATCAGGCACAGGCACGCCGCCAGGGAGGCAACGGCGGCGCCCCAGGGGAAGGGGCGGCGGGAGGGGCGGGCAGGCCAGAGAAAAGCCTCCTCCCCGGCGTATTCGTGGCAGCGGAGGCAGACTCTCCGGGCAAGCCCCTCGGGAGGAGCCATCCACGCATCCAGAATCGTGTCCAACTGCCGCTCCGCCCGCTGGGAGGGCGCTTTCGCGGGGGAGGATGGGGAAGGGGAGGGAGTCATGGGAGACAGGAGAGGAGAGGAGGGGCCGGGGGATGAGGTGTATGTGGGGGGATCACTCCAGCCCCAGTGCTTTCCGCAGGAGTTCCCGTCCCCGGTTGATGCGGGATTTCACGGTGCCCACGGCGCAATGGAGCATGGAGGCGATTTCCTCGTAGTCCAGGTTTTTCACGTTCCGCAGCAGGACCGCCTGGCGATAGGCCTCGGGCAAGGTGCGCATGGCCTCCTCCGTGCGGTTGCGCAGTTCCTCGAAGGCGACCTGCCGGTCCGGCCTCATGCGGTCGTCGGGCAGTTCCCTTCTGGGGAGGGCGTCCCCGGAGGAGTCATGGGATTCCAGTGGGGCGTCCACGCTCACGTGCCTTCCGGCTCCCCTGGCCTTGTTCCAGCGGTACTTGTTGTTGCAGAGATTGGTGACAATCCGGTACATCCAAGTGGTGAACTCGGCGTCTCCGCGGAAGCGGGGGAGATGGCGGTAGATGCGCAGGAAGGCGTCCTGCACCACCTCTTCGGCGTCCTCCCTGTTGGCCAGGAAGCCGAAGGCGATCTGGTAGGCGCGTCCGGCGTGGCGCTCCACCAGTTTGTCGAAGGCGGCCTGTTCCCCCGTCTCCTGGAAGCGCTTCACCAACTCACGGTCGGTTGACTGGGATTGTCCGGGGGGTATGACCATCCGTAGGGCAGGGGGTTCCAGGAAACAGGAAAAAAGGGAGGGAAAAAGGGGTTTCCGGGGGAGGGGAGGGGTCCCGGCGGTGGGAAAACAAGAAAGGAGACGTTTCCCGCCATGCACCCGGAATGCGGGGGAACGGGAAGGGCGTCTCCTTGTAGGGGGCGAAGCCGGGATGCGGCAAGCCTAGCAGGTGGCGGAGGCCGCCTTCACCAGGGCCACGAAGTCGGCCGCCTTCAGGGCGGCGCCGCCGATGAGGCCGCCGTCGATGTCGGGCTGGGCCAGGAGGCCCTCCGCGTTGGCGGGCTTCATGGAGCCGCCGTAGAGGATGCGGATCTTGCCGGCGCAGACGGGGCAGAAGTGCTTCTCGATGAGGGCGCGGATGAAGGCGTGGACAGCCTGTGCCTGTTCATTGGTGGCGGTCTTGCCGGTGCCGATGGCCCACACGGGCTCGTAGGCCAGGATCACGTTGTCCAACTGCTCCATGGACACATCCGCCAAGTCCCAGAGGACCTGCTTTTCGATGACGGCCTCGGTGACGCCCTTTTCCCGCTCTTCCAGGGTCTCGCCAATGCAGAGAATCACCTTCAGGCCGGCGGCCAGGGCGGCCTTGACCCGCTGGTTCACCGTCTCGTCCGTCTCGCCGAAGTACTGGCGGCGTTCGCTGTGGCCGATGATGACGTGGGTCACGCCCATCTCCACCAGCATCTTGGCGGAGATTTCCCCGGTGAAGGCGCCGTTGGCCGCCCAGTGGACATTCTGGGCGCCCACCACCAGGGGAGTCCCCTTGGCGGCCTCCTGGACGGCGGCGATGGTGGTGAAGGGGGGGAAGACCATGACTTCAGGGGCGCAGCAGCAGCAGCAGTTGCCGCCGCAAGTGGCCTTCAGGTCGGCAATCAACTGGGCGCCCTCGCTGGCGGTCATGTTCATCTTCCAGTTGCCGGCAATGACTTTCTTGCGTGCCATAATGGAATTGTCTCCTAAAAAAGAAAATTACGATTGCAGGGGATGTCCCTCCCTGGCTTTCCCGGGGGCTTCCGGCGGGGGAGGTTCCCCGGCCGGAGGGGCCGTTCCCGGGAAGGGGGGGGAAGGGCGGGACTATTTGTCGTCCAGGGCGGTGACGCCGGGCAGGGCCTTGCCTTCCAGGTATTCCAGGGAGGCGCCGCCGCCGGTGGAGATGTGGCTCATCTTGGAGGCCAGGCCGCTCTTGTTCACGGCGCTGACGGAGTCGCCTCCGCCGATGATGGAGATGGCGCCATTCTTCTCGGTGGCCTCGGCCACGGCCTGGCAGATGCCGAAGGTGCCCTTGGAGAAGTTGCTCATCTCGAAGCAGCCCATGGGGCCGTTCCAGACGATGGTCTTGGCCTTGGCGATGATGTCG
>JAEDNB010000019.1 GCA_016302725.1 Lentisphaeria bacterium | reverse complement strand
TCTAGATTTCTAGATTTCTAGATTTCTAGATTTCTAGATTTCTAGATTTCTAGATTTCTAGATTTCTAGATTTCTAGACCCAAACGACTTATATCAAAATCCCCGGCATGGCCATGCTGGCATGGCCGTGCCCTCCGTGCTCTCCGTGCGCCCGCAGGGCGTTTCCGTGCCCTCCGTGTTAAACTCTCCATACCCTCCGTGTTTCCGCCCCCCCCGGGAAATGCGCCAATGGCAGGGTTCCCGGGGGGATATCCTCTTTATTCCGTGATTTTTTGGAATTCGAGGTCTTTCACATTGGCGGCGGCGAGGAAGACCACTTTGAGCACATGTCGTCCCTCGGGGAGATTCAGGGTGACAGTGGCCTCCTTGTCCACTGTATGGCCCTTTGCACCATGGCTTTGCAGGGTGAAGACGCCGAGGCACTCGTCTTGTTCATCCAAGTAGAGGAAGACATTTTCCTCATAGGGGATGGGAGTGCCATACCGGAGAGTTGCGGTGTATGCGCCCGCCTCCTGGATATTCACGGTGTATTTCACCCATTCTCCCATTTGCACGTATCCGATGACGCCGTCTGTGCTTACATCCACATCCTCGTTGCGCGTGGGGTTGGATTTCTGGGCGGTGTTTCCGGGGGTAGTATCCAAGTAGGCCACCTTTTGTCCGCCCTCGTCGAAATCCCCCATCCGGAGTATTCCGGGGATTTCCTGGGGGACTCCTTGGAAGGGGGTGCTTGTTTTAGCGCCTGCGGGGGGGATGATGTTGGTGATGATATGGGGTTCCGTGTGGGCGACCCGTCCCTTCTCGTCCTGGACGAAGACACTATAGCAATGGAAATTCTCATCGAACTTGGGCACGATGCTTTGGCGTCCGGGGCGGTTGTAGTCGGTGACATCATAGAATTCCCGGGTAAGGGAGACCTGGAAATCGAAGGGAGGTTCGGTCTTGTAGTCCAGGAGATATCCGCCATCGAAGAGATAGGCGGCCATGATGGGGCTGTCCGGCGCCGCCTCGGCCCGTGCGGAGAAGGAGAGGACATCCCCGTATTTCGCCTGGGACTGGTAAGGTTTCTCCACCCACTCCACCTTGGGGAATTCCGATTCGGGGAGGGCGTAGACGCGGACATAGTCCGTGAGGAAGCTTTCGGGGTAGTTTCCGTATTCGGGGCGTCCGGCGGAGGGTTTCACCTGTCCGCTAAGGATGGCCTGGAGGGGGCTGAATCCGCAGGCGTGGTTGAAGGCATCGAAGGTGACGCTGTCATAAGGGCTGTGGTTGGCGCTGCTGGAAATCAGCTTTCCATCCAGATAGTAGGAGATTTCGAAGGGGGTCCAGATGACGCCGATGCGGTGGAACCCATCCAGGAAATCCTCCTTGGGGGAACCGTAGTTCCAGCTCTTCAGGGTTTCGCCGCAGTAGACGTGGAGGTTATGGTCCAGGGTGCCGCGGAAGGCGGGGGAGCCGGGATAGGGCTTTCCATCAGGGCCGGGTCGTGTCAGGTAGTAGTCCTCGTAGATGTCGATTTCGAAGCCATCGTAGAAGGGATTGGCGTTGGAGGCGCCATAGAGCCAGAAGGCGGACCACCACCCGGGTTCCTGGCGGAAGGTGCACCTGGCTTCGAAATACCCGTAGCGGAAGAATTGGGTTGTGCGGATATCTGCGGTGCGCAGGGTTTTGTGTTCGGCATCCCAGTCGGTCTTGATCTCCAGCACCCCGTCATGGACGGTCACATTCTCCGGGAGGCTCTTCCATCCATGGCTCCAGGCAGTTTCATCCAGGGCCTCTCCGTCAAACTCGTCGGCGAAGACCAGCTTCCAGCCCGCCTTCACGGGGTCGAACTCCTTCCTGGGCTCCACCTTGTAGGGGACGGGGCTGGCGGCTCCTTTCTCCACGGCGAGGCCCACGGCGAAATTGTCCACCGTGACCTGCGCATTCCCGTCCGGGGATTCCGCCGCAAGGCACAGGGAGGGCAGGATGGCGGCCTCCGGTTCCTGTCCGAAGGGGACTTCCCCGGAGAAGGCCAGTTGGGAGCCATCGGAAAGGCTGTTCACATTGGCGGAGAAGGAACCGGCGGCATTGACGCCAAAGAGGAAGTCCGCGGGAAGGGAGTGGCGAGAGAAGGGGTGTTCCTCCACCACCTGTCCGTCCAGGAGCACCTGCACCTGGAGTTCCTGAGAATTGGCGGGGCTGAGGACCTTCATGGAGAGGCGGGAGGGATCGGGGAAATTGTCCGCGGCATCCGCCAGGTCCAGGGAGAGGGAGGCGGCGGCGGCCCCGAACTCCTGGATCCGCACGCCCAGCGCCCGGTAGAAGGCCTTTTCCCCGGGCATGGGATAGGCGGCATCCGCGACGGGGCGGATTTCCAGGGAGTCCGCGGTGTGGAAGACAGCCTGCCCCGTCAAGGTCAGCAATCCCGGGGTGGGGTATCCCTGGATGCGTTCCGGGTCGCCGGTGCACTCCAGGCTTTCCCCGTCGAAGGACTCGATCCACTCCATCTTGGAGAGTTTCAGTTTCACGGTGCGGTCAGCGAGTTCCAGGGGACCTCCCATCATGAGCACGGAGCTGGTGGAGCCGGTCTTCACCTTGACCGCCAGGAGGTTCTTCCCCTTCCTGAGGCGGACGTTGGCGACATGGTTCCAGATGTTGAAGGGGTACTCCACATTTCCCAGGGACATGGTGTCCAAGACCTTTTCCCCGTTCACATAGAATTCCATCCACCAATCGGCGGCGGCGCCGATGGAGTAGCCGCAATCGATGGGGGAGTCCAGGACGGCGAAGGCCCATCCCACCTTCTTTTCCCCGGGGCCGAAGACCTTGGCGAAATCCAGAGTATGGTTGGTGAGCCGGAAGAGCCTGCCCTCCTGGCCATCCAGGGTTTCGGGCACATCAGTCAATCCCTGCAGGGGGGGCATGTACTCCTCATCCACGGGCCCGAAGAGCGTCCAGCGTTCCGGGAAGGGCTCGCTGCCCTGATAGGGGGAACTCTCCTGGTCCACCTGGAGATCCGACAGTTCCAATTCCCCCCCCTGCTCCATCTCGAAGGAGATGTCAAAGGATCCCGTCTCCCCCGCCTTCCCGTTGAAGACCTTCAGGGCGAGGTTGTAGTTCCTCCATTCGTCGTCCACGGTGAACTTCTCCATCTGCGGGGACTGGAAATTCCACTCCCCCTCAAGGGTCTGGAAATAGAGGATGACTGAGGCGGTTCCCCGTCCCCGGGCGCGGAACTTGAGGCGGAGGAGATCGCCGCAGCGGCCGGGATGGAAGACCGTGTTAAAGGCGGCGCCCCGGTTACTTTGAATGTCCTTCATGAGAAGGGAATTGCCTTCCTTCCCCCCGCCGGGCACGACGACGAGGGTGCAGGGGGGATTGTAGCCCGGCCAACTGTTCCGCATCCAGCCCCGGGGGACCCCTGTGGAGTCCGGGTTCTGAAAGGTCCCGTTGAGGTCTACGGGGGCGGCCCAGCATGCCAGGGCGAAGAGGAATGTCAAGAGGGCAAGGCGTTTATGCATCGTTGGGAATCTCCAGGGGGATGCGTCCTCCGCCGCCGGGCGGATCTGGGAGCCATGCGCCAAGGCCGCCAAGCACGGAGGAGGGCTTTTTGGGGTGAAGAACCGGAAAACAGGGGGGAAGAAAGGGGAAAAGTCAGGAGAGGTCTGCCCGCAGGGAGGCGGGCTTTACGAAGACCGCCTGGCGGACATAGAGGGGTTCCACGGAGCGTTCCTGGGCCGTGGGATCCACCTCCCAGGGAAAGAGGCCTTCGGGGGCGTGGAGGAGGGCTTCCGCGGGCACCCGGGAAAGGACGGTGGCCTTTTCCCGGAGAGAGGGGGGGCAGAGGTCCAGGAGTTCCGGCTGGAGGAGTCCATAGGCGCCGCAGAGGCGTCCCTCCTCCTCCAGTCTTTGAGGAGCCAGGGGAATGGGAGGGCACTCCGGCCGGAGGCCCCCCGCCTCATCCCGCCGGAAGGGGGAGAAAAGGACCTCTCCGCACCGCCCGTCATGCAGGACCCCAACCAGCCCCGGGGAGGCGGGGACCGCCAGGGCAACGGCATAGGCGGAGGGCACTCCCCGCAGGGAGGCGCCCGTCGCCAGGGCACATCCCTTGACGGCGGCGATGCCGCAACGCAGGCCGGCGAAGGAACCGGGGCCTGTCCCCAGGGTCCAGCGGCCCACCTGTGCCAGCGTGGCGCCGACCTTTCCCAGGCATTCGGACAGCCAGGGCACCAGCAGCCTGTCGCTCTCCCGGCCCACGGCGGCAAGATGTTCCTGGGCAAGGGGGGTCCCCCCCTCGTCTTCCAAGGCGAGGGAGAATCCCCACGAGGTATCCAGCGCGGCATTCAATGGATTCATCTTCTTTCCGTATGCTCCTAGCGGACGATGGCGTCTCTCTGAAAAACCGGTTCCCTGCGCCAGGGGGGCTATCGCCCTCCGGGCCCCTGGCATGGCGGCCTGCCCTTGGCAAAGGCACGGCACTCCCGTTCGGCCCGGGCCAGCAGGGCGGACGCGGACTCCCGGCCCAGGCGATATCCCCGGGAGCCCAGGAGACGGTCAAAATGCTCCGGCAGAAAGGACAACTCCCGAGGATGGCAGAGCCGGACCGCCTCCAGCACCTCCAGGGCGGCGGCAAAGGCACGGCACTCCCGGGGATCCGTCACCTGGAATTCCACCCCCCCACAGGCCACTCCCTGGTGCTTGCTGGCCTGGGGGACAAAATGGACAGGGCGGAGACGGAGGCCGGGGTATTCCCGGCGCCCCAGGGCTTCCAGGAGCTCCTCCCCATCCAGGAAAGGGGCGCCCACCACCTGAAATGGAGTGGGCGTCCCCCGCCCCTCGGAGAGGTTCGTGCCCTCGAAGAGGCAGGTGCCGGGATAGCAGCAGAGCGCGGGGAAGGAAGAAAGGTTGGGAGAGGGGCGCCGCCAGGGGGTTCCGAAATCCGGGAAGAGGGGATCCGGGGGAGCCTGGGGGGAGATGACAGGGGGGACCACCGTGAGGTCCAGGGAGGAAAGCAATCCCCGCTCCCTGGCGGCAAAGGTGACGTATTCCCCCAGGGTCATGCCATGGCGGACAGGCACCGGGGCGCATCCCACCTCCGAGGCCAGGGGCCTCTCCAGGACAGGCCCCTCCAGTGCGCGTCCCAGGGGATTGGGGCGGTCCAGCAAGATGGCGGGGCGTCCCCGGGAGGCGCACTGCTCCAGGACGCGCAGCACAGTGTCCGCGTAGGTGAAATAGCGCACCCCCACGTCAGGGAGATCCAGGAGCATAATATAGAAATCGTTCCACAGCTTGGAGGGAATCTGCCGTTTGTCCTTTCCATAGAGGCTGGCGACGGGGAGGCCAGTGGCGGCGTCCACCCCGTCTCCCACGGCCTCCCCCGCCTGCGCCATTCCGGAGAGTCCGTGTTCCGGGGAGAGCAGGAGGGTCAGTTCCACTCCCCTTTCCCGCAGGGCCTCGATACAGCGCACTCCGGCGGCGTCGCAGGCGGCGTCGTTGGTCAGGAGGGCGCACCGCCTTCCCTGGAGGAGGTGCAGGGGGAGGGAATGGATGGCGGGGAGGCACTGCATCGTCTTCTGCCCAGGCGCGTCTTGGGGTCACGCCTTCCGTTTGCGTTCCCGGGAGGAGCCGATTCCCGCCTTGATGCGGTATTTGGTCACGGTGCGCCTTTCGATTTTCAAGCCATATTGGCCATTCAGGCGTTGCGTGACCTCCTCGTCGGAGAGGGGGTTTTCCAGGTTTTCCCGGCCCACCAGTTCCCGGATGTAGGAAATGACCTTTTCCTCGGAGACGGCGGTCTTGTTCTCCCCCTCCCCCTGGCTGACCCCGCCCTTGGAGAAGAAATCGCTGAATTTCATAAAGCCCCAGGGGGTGCTCATGCACTTTCCCTGGACCGCCCGGGAAATGGTGCTGGCTGCCTTGCCGAAGGCCTCCACCAAGTCCTTCTGCCGCAAGGGACGGATTTCGTGGACGTCGCCATTCTGGAAGAAGGCGCTTTGCCGCTTCACAATCTCCCCCGCCACCCGCTCCACGGTGTTCCAACGGTTCTCCACCCCCTCCAGGAGCGCCTCGGCGTCCGATTTCTTCTTCTCCAGGTACTTCACCACCGACTCCTCCTCCCCGGCACGCGGCTTCCGCGCCGAACGCCCCCCCTTCTTCCGCGTCTCCTCCTCCAGCATCCCCAAATACTCATCGGAAAGGACGAGGGAGGGAAGCGCCTCCCGATTGACGCGAACGGTCCAGTTGCCCGACGCATCCCTTTCCACAAAGGCGTCCGGCTCCACGGGGACGGCGACCTCCGGGGAGAGCCGCCTGGCGGGACGGGGAGACAAGGCGCGGAGGCGCTCCAAGGCCTCCTCCACCTCCTCCCTCCCGCATCCCTCCTGCAAGGCAATCCGCTCCTCCGCCTCCGGCTCCCGCCGCGCCTGCTCCAGTTCCTGGAAATGGCCGTTCACCAACTTCCACTCCAGGCTGCCCTCCTCCCCCTTGCGGCGCAACTGAATCAAAAGGCACTCCCGCAGGTCCCTCGCCCCGATGCCCGCCGGCTCCATCTGCTCCTGGAGGGCCTGGATGGCCTGGCGCACCTCTTCCAGGGAACATCTCTTCTGCCGGTCCAGGGCCTTCCACAACTCCTCGTCCGTGCCCTCCAGGTAGCCGTCCTCTGTAATCGCCTCGCAAAGCATCAGGCACAGGTCCATGAGCCTTCCGGAGACATCCACGGTCTCCCGGCAGGCCCTCTGGAGCTCCTCCAGGAAGGAGGCCTCCCCATGGTAGGAATCGAAGCGGTACTGGCGGCGCTCCTCGCTGTCCGGGTCCCAGGTATACCCTTCCCCCCTTTCCAGGTCCCTCCCGAATTCCGTCAGGTTCCTGGGCTCCCCCGTGGGGGGGGTGTCCGGAAGGCGCTCCGTGCCGTCCACCAGGAGATTCTCCGCATACTCCTTCCCGTCCCCGTCCATGGCCTGGAGGGCCCTCTCCCCCTCGGCGGGGGAAGGCGGAGCCATGTCGCTGTCCAGCACCTCCCGGGAGGGTGCCACCTGCTCCAGGAAGGGGTTGACCGTCAAGGCCTGGCGCAGTTCATCCCGGAGTTCCGCCGTGGTCTTCTGCAGGATCTGCACCCCAAGCAACTGCCTCTGGGACAGTTTCTGGACTTGCTCCATCTTCTGTCCCTGCTGTTGCTTCTGGCTCTGTGCCAGGCCGAGGGAAAGTTGGTTTCCTTGGGGAATCATAGGGGAACCGGGAAGAGGCAGGGAGGAGGCATATCCGTCGTCACTCCATCCGGAGTTCAAGCCCTGTAAGGTAGTGTCCTTCGGGGAAATTCAGGGCGAGGGGGTGGTCGGGGGCCTGGGAGAAGACGCGGGCCACCCTGGCAGTGCGTCCGGCATCCGTCAAGGCCTCCGCCACCACAGTGCGGAAGAATTCCGGGGTCATGGCGGCGCTGCAGGAGAAGGTAAGCAGGGTTCCGCCGGGATTGAGCAACTTGAAGGCCAGCAGGTTCACATCCTTGTATCCCCTGGCGGCACGGATGAGCTTCCCCTGGGTGGAGGCGAATTTCGGGGGGTCCAGGACGATGAGGTCGAAGGAACGGCGGGCATCCCGGTATTTCCGCAACTGGGTGAACATATCCCCCCGCTGGAACGCCAGGCGCGGGTCGCCGGCCAGGCCGTTCAGGGCGCAGTTTGCCTGGGCCAGTTCCAAGGCGGCAGGGGCGTCATCCAGGAAGGTGACGGAGCGCGCTCCTGCCAGGGCGGCGCGGATGCCGAATGCCCCGCTGTAGCAGCAGCAATCCAGGACCTGGGCGTCCGGGGCCAGGGCATCCACGACCAGCCGGTTTTCCCGCTGGTCCAGGTAGAATCCGGTCTTATGGCCTCCGGGCATGTCCATGCGGTAGGCGACTCCCTTTTCCCGGATGGTGAAATCCGGGGGTGGTTCCTCTCCCCAGAGGAGTCCGTCCGCCAGGGGGAGCCCCTCCCGGGCCCTGGCCTCCGCCTCGGAGCGTTCATAGATTCCCCGGATTCCGGGGAGTTCCGCCAGGGCATCCACGATGGTCTTCTTCCAGGCTTCGGCGCCTGCGGAGAGGAACTGGCAGGAAAGAAAGGGCCCGTATTGGTCCACCACCACGGCGGGAAGTCCGTCCGCCTCCCCGTGGACCAGCCGGAAGGCGTCCCCCTCCTGGAAGCCCAGTTTCCGGCGATAGTCGCAGGCCTGGCGGAGACGGCGCCGGAAGAATTCGGCGCCGATGCGTTCCCGGGGGTCGAAGGACCAGACCCTGGCGCGGATCTGGGAATGGGGGGAGTAGGCTGCCCAGGCAAGGAATTCCCCGGAGGCGGAGCGGATGGCGACGGTCTCCCCGGGGGCGGGGTCGCCCTCGGCCTGCCGGACCGCCCCGGAGAAGACCCAGGGATGGCGTCGAAAGAGGGAGGCTTCCCTGCGGGAAGCCAGATGGAGGCACTTTTCCGTGGGCATGAGAATGACTACCGCTGTTCCTTCAGGGCCTGCTCCAGTTCCCGGGCGTCGATGGCCCGCGTCCCCACATATCCCACCACGATTCCCGCCGCATAGTTCGCCAGGGAGGCGGCCAGGGCGTGGGAGGCCCCGGCGCAGATGGCCAGCGACATGGTGGCCATGACCGTATCCCCTGCGCCGGAGACATCGAACACCTGCCTTGCCCGGGTGGGGATGACCAGGGGTTCCGGCGCCCCCGCCCGGAAGAGGGCCATCCCCTCCGCGCCCAGGGTAATCAGCATCAGTTCGCTCCCCCACCGCTGAAGCAGGGTGCGCCCCACGCGGGCCAGGGCGGTGTCGTGGAGGGGGTCCCCGATGCCGGGAAGATAGGGAAGTTCCGCCAAGGCGAAGGCCTCCATGCGGTTGGGGGTCATCAGGGTGAGCCCCTGGACATCATAGGGATGCGTGGGATGGGGGTCCAGGGTGGACATCACCTGGTGGCGACGGGCCAATTCCGCCACCTGGGCCATGAACTCCCGGCTGAACACCCCCTTGGCGTAATCCTCCATCACCAAGGCATCCACCTTGCCGGAGGCCAAGTCCCGCTCCAGGGCCGCCAGGAGCCGTTCCCTTGCCTCGGCAGTCACCTCGGCGGGATTCTCCCTGTCCACCCGCACCACCTGCTGGTTGCCCGCCAGCACCCGGGTCTTCACCGTGGTGTGCCCTCCGGGGATTGCCACGACCCCCTCCGTCTCCGCGCCGGCCTCGGCCAGCAGGGAGGAAAGCCGACGGCCCTCCTCGTCCTCCCCCAGGCATCCATAGACGGAGACCCGCCCCCCCAGGGAGAGGACATTCCGGGCCACGTTCGCCGCCCCGCCGGGGACATGGCTCTCCCGCTTCACCAGGACGACAGGCACGGGGGCCTCCTGGGAAATCCGGGTGGCCTGTCCCCACAGGTATCGGTCCAGCATAAGGTCGCCGACCACCGCGATGCGGCATCGGCCCAGTCGTTTCAAGGTATCCAGCAAGGCATGGTTCATGGCGGTGGGGGCAATTCTAGGGGTTTTCAATCAGTCCGCGCACAGGTCCTTCGATTTCCAGGGGGGCGGGGGCGGGGGCCAGGGACGGCCGTTCCTCCAGCCGGTCCAGGAAGAGTTCCAGCCGGTCCAGGTTTTCCATCTGCGCCTTCCGTTCCCCGGGGGAGAGGGCCTCCCCATGGCGACGGAGGTAGGCGACCCGCCGGTCCATCTCCTCCTGGAGGGCTTCCAGATAGGCCGCGGCCAGGGGTGCGTCTTCCACGGCCAGGCGGATTTCCCGGCTCTTCAGGCGCTTCCGCAACTGGTCCACACGGCTGGTGAGAGCCTGGCTCTCCACCTGCTTCCTCACGGAGGGGGCGCCCATCAGGAGCCTACCCAGTCCCAGGCAGACGCCCGCCTCCAGCAAAAGGGAAAGGGCCACCCCCAGCACGGCCAGAAAGCCCATGGCATTCGCCATCCGGGAGGCGCCGGGGCGCCCGTGGAGACGGTAGAGGCGCACCTCCCTGTCCCCCAGCACCACCACGCCCCCCAGGGAGATCCGCCCCGTGGCGCCAGGCCCCAGGGAAGACTCCCCCAGCCGGGCGACGACACTTCCGTCATTGCGGACCATCATCCCCCCCGCCTCCTCCCAAAAGGAAAGGGCGGCCCCGGGCGGGAGCCCCTGCCCCTCCCCCGCCACAAAGGGCAGCGAGGGAAAATCCTGGCACCGCCCCCGGGAAAAGAGGGCCGCCAGATTTCCGTCTCCGTGATGGCGCACAAGAATCTGGTAGGGCATGGCGTGGCTTCTCCTCTGGCCCGCAGGGGGATTCCGCGGCTTCCCCCGCTAGGGGGCCGCCGCCCCCTCCTGGGCGGGCGGACGGGGCGCCTCGCCCACCTCCGCCGGCGCCGCCATCCCGGGGACGGCTTCCGCAGGGGGGAGGAAAGTGAAGGCCAGTTCCTTTCCATCGGGAGCGATGTCGGCCAGGATTCGGGTATGCTCCGTCCCCTCCAGCTGGAGGAGGAGTTGTTCCGCCAGGGGGTCCTCCACCTGCTGTTCGATGACCCGGCGCACCTCCCGCGCCCCGAACTCTGGGCTGTAGGCGCGCTCCATCAGGAACTCCAGGGCGGCGGGGGAAAGCTCCAACTGCCGTCCCTTGGCCGCCAGGCGTCCCGCAATCACCCCCACTTCCAAATCAATCACCTGGCGGATGTCCTCCTTCTGCAGGGAGCGGAAGACCACCAGGGCATCCAGGCGGTTCAGGAACTCGGGGCGGAAGACCTTCTTGGCGGTCTCCAGGGTCCGCTCCTGCCGGCCCGACTCCTCCAGCATGGCGTCGCCCGCGCCAAAGCCCAGGCTGGAGGGGCGGTTGAGGCGGGCTGCCCCCGCGTTGGAGGTCATGATGACGATGCAGTTGCGGAAGGAAACCGTGCGCCCCTGCCCGTCCGTCAACTGCCCCTCCTCGAAAATCTGCAGGAGGATGTTGCACACGTCGGGATGCGCCTTCTCCAATTCGTCCAGGAGCACCACGCTGTAGGGACGCCTGCGCACCTTCTCCGTGAGCTGGCCGCCCTCGTCGTAGCCCACATACCCCGGGGGGGCGCCCACCATGCGGGCGACACTGTGCTGTTCCATGTATTCGGACATGTCCAGGCGGATGAGGGCGTCCTCGTCCCCGAAGATCGCCTCCGCCAGCTTCTTGGCCAGGTAGGTCTTTCCCACTCCCGTGGGCCCCAGGAAGAGGAAGGAGCCAATGGGGCGGCGGGGATCCTTCAGGTCGGCGCGGGAACGCCGCAGGGCACGGCACACGGCATGGACGGCCTCGTCCTGCCCGATGATGGCCTTGCGCAGTTCCCCCTCCAGCTTCAGGATCCTCTGGGCCTCCTTTTCCGCCATGCGGGTCAAGGGGATGCCCGTCATGGAGGAGACCACGGCCCGGATGTCGTCCGTGCCCAGGACGCGCTTCTGCCGCGCCTCCCCTTCCTTCCACTGGTCCAGCAGTTCCTGCTTTTCCCGTTCCAGTTCCTTCGCCCGCGCCAGGCAGCGCCCCGCCTCGTCCAGGTCCTCGCGCAGGCTGGCCTCCACCTTTTCCTTGTTGACCTGCTCCAGTTCCTTGTCCAGGGCCGTGAAATCCGGCATGCGTCGCTGGAACTGGATGCGGGAGCGGGCGCCGGCCTCGTCCAGCACATCGATGGCCTTGTCGGGGAAGAAGCGGGAGGGGATGTACCGTTCGGCCAGCTTCACCGCCAGCCGGATGGCCTCCTCGGGGTAGGTGACCCCGTGGTATTCCTCGTATTTGGGCTTCAGTCCCTGGAGAATGCGCACGGTGTCCTCGGCGGAGGGGGGATTGACCAGGATGGGCTGGAAGCGGCGTTCCAGGGCGGGGTCCTTCTCGATGCTCTTGTGGTACTCCTTCATGGTGGTGGCGCCAATGGCCTGGACCTCCCCCCGGGCAAGGGTGGGCTTCATGATGTTGGCCGCATCCATGGTCCCCTCGGCCGAGCCGGCCCCCACCAGGGTGTGGATTTCATCCACGAAGAGAATCACGTTTTTCGCCTCGCGCACCTCCTTCAGCAGGGTCTTGAGGCGTTCCTCGAACTGGCCGCGGTACCGGGTTCCCGCCACCATCAGGGTCAAGTCCAGGGCGACCACGGAGGCGGAGGCGAGATTTTCCGGCACCCGCCCCTCCACGATGGCCTGGGCCAGCCCCTCCACGATGGCGGTCTTGCCCACGCCCGCCTCGCCAATGAGCACGGGATTGTTCTTGGTGCGCCGGCTCAGAATCTGGATTGCCCGTTCGATTTCCGCCGTGCGCCCCACCACGGGGTCCAGTTTTCCCTGCCGGGCAAGGGCCGTCAAGTCCCGTCCGTAGGTATTCAGGGCCCGCATGCGTTCCCGTCCGCCGCCGCGCCCCTGCGGGTCCACGGGTTCTTCCCGATCCTGTCCCAGTCCATGGCGGCGTCGGGGGGGGCGTTCCTCACGTTCCTCCGGGACATCCGGGCCCTCCTGCCCTTCCGTCTCCTCCCGGCTGTCCTTGGGGTTTTCCGACGCGGGGGAGTCGTTGTTCTCCACCTCCTCGGTGGTGTCCTCGGGGATGAAACTGGGGTCCAGGCTGTCGTAGATCCAGCGGCGGAAGCCCTCGAAGGTCACGCCGCGCCGGGCGAGGCACTCTGCCGCGCGGCTCTTCCCCTCCTTCAGGATGGCCAGCAGGAGATGGTCGATGCCGATGTAGCAGTACCCCAGGCTCTTCGCCTGCCCTTCGGCCAGGGGCAGCACCCTCTTCTCCAAGCGCAGGGAGAAGGGGAGTGGCCCTTCCGACGACACGGGGGCGCCCCCCTCCCCGGCGGCGGACACCGCCGAGGCCAGTTCGGAAATCAATTCCTTCACATCCACGTGAAGGCCTTCCAAATAGCGGTTGACAGCGCTGGAATTGGTGGTCAGGATGGACAGGAGAAGGTGTTCCACCCCCACGAATGACTGGCCGTTTGTCCTGGCCAGGTTCTGCATCCGGTCCAGCACCTGCCTTGCCGCAGGCGTGAATGCAGAGGGCCTCTTGTTCTCTTCAGACGACATAGTTCCTACATTCCTCCTTGAGTGCCTTGTGGTTTTCTCCTCTCCCACGAAAGCCTGGCGTTTCTCCATAGGAAAGCCGGTCCCTTCCGCGCCTGTCCTGCGCTCTTCTTCGGCCTGGCGCAGGACACCTGGCTTCATGGGGCCGGAGGCCACCCGAAGGCGGGTTCCGTCCGAGGATGGGGAGAAGAGAGGGGAGGCGCGTCCGCCGCGCCCCCATACCGTCCGGAGGCGGAGACACGGGCTCCACAGCCCGCGCATCCCGCCCCGCCTGCCTGGGCAGGCCCGTCCCCGTCAACGCCGGAAAGTGGATTAATATAATCCCGCGAGGGGAGAAATCCCGGAGGGAGCCCGGGAGAGGGGAAATCCCGCCCCAGGCGTGCCCAGGGGCTTTCCCTGAAGGGGCGGCCTCTCCCCCAAAGGCGCGGAAAGCGGCAGGCGGCCTCCCTCCCCGCTGGGGATTTCCCCCCGGAAATTTCCGGGGCAGAATACATTATCCATGCTGTCCCCTTCCCCGCCCGGGGCCGGGCGGCAGCATGGGCTGACTTTCCCCCGCGTGTTCGCCACAGGCCCCGGCGCCTTGCCCCTTCCCGCCCCTCCCTTCCCGCCCCACGGGAAATGGATGGGGCGGCGTCCCCTTGGGATTGGCGTCGGCGGCCCCAACCCAAGGAGGTTACCAGGATGAAGATTGCCTTCTTTGACACCAAGCCCTACGACCGGCAGGCCTTTCAGGCCCTGGCCGGCCAATACCCGGACCTGGCCTTGAGATTCTGGGAGGAGCGCCTCACCCCCGCCACGGCGCGGCTGGCCGAGGGCTACCCGGCGGTCTGCGCCTTCGTCAACGACGACCTGGGCGCCAAGACCCTGGGGATTCTGGCCAAGGGAGGCACCCGGCTCCTGGCCATGCGCTGCGCCGGCTTCAACAACGTGGATTTGCGGGTGGCCTGCGGGAAGATGCAGGTAGTGCGGGTGCCGGGATACTCCCCCCATGCGGTGGCCGAATTCACCCTGGCGCTGCTTCTCTGCGTCAACCGCCGCCTCCACCGCGCCTACACCCGGGTGCGGGAGGGGAACTTCTCCCTGGACGGGCTCCAGGGGATGGTGCTCCACGGCAAGACCGTGGGAATCGTGGGCACGGGAAGGATAGGCGAGGCCTTCGCCCGGCTGATGACGGGCTTCGGCGTCCGCCTCCTGCTCTCCGACCCCTTCCCCAATCCCAGGGTGGCCCAGGAGACCCAGGGCCAATATGTCCCCCTGGAGACCCTCCTCCGGGAGTCCGACGTGGTCTCCCTCCACTGCCCCCTCACCCCCGAAAACACCCACCTCGTCAACCGGGATACCCTCGCCCTCATGAAGGACGGGGTGATTCTCCTGAACACCAGCCGGGGAAAGCTCGTCCATGCCCAGGCCCTGGTGCAGGCGCTCAAATCCGGAAAGGTGGGGGCGGCGGGCCTGGATGTCTACGAGGAAGAGGCGGGCTATTTCTTCGAGGACCGCTCCTCCCGCATCATCCGGGACGATGTGCTGGCCAGGCTCCTGACCTTCCCCAACGTGCTCCTGACCAGCCACCAGGCCTTCCTCACCCATGAGGCCCTGGAAAACATCGCCCGCACCACCCTGGAAAACCTGCAGGAGTTCCGGGAGGGGAAACCCCTCTCCAACAGCATCTGCCGGGAGTGCGAAACACACGCCTGCCGATAGCCCCCGGCCCAAGGCGGGAAAGGCCCATGGGGACGGGGCGGCGGGCGGGCACGCGATCCAGGGGGTTCCGCCATTGCCGCAGAAGGGCCCGCCCCCTGCGGTATCACGGAAGAGAGAGTATATTCCCCATTCCCGGCCTCCCCGTCCGGGCCTTTCATGCAAAGGCGTAATTCGAGAGGGAATCCGCCCTTTTCCGGCCACTCCGGAAAAGGCATTTTCCCCTCTCCTTCGCCTTTGTATTCCTTATTCGTTAAAGCGGATGGCCCTCCCGCCACATTCCCCCGATTGAAATACGCCTTATCCGGAGCCCCCCGTCTAATGCCCAAGGTTCTATGCAGAATATGCGGTGAACGGCTGGAAATACCCAAGGGAAAGACCATTTGCACCTGCCCCCATTGCCGGAGCGCCCTCTGCCTTCCCCGGTGGGAGGAGGGCTCTTCCCTGGAGGAATGCCACCTCCACGCCGAGGAACTGCGCCAGGGGGGGGATTTCGACCTGGCCATCGCCGCCTATGAGGAACTGCTCCCCCTGGCTTCCCAGGAACCCGAGGTCTATTGGGGGAGGCTCCTCTCCCGATACGGCGTGGAATACCGGGAAAACCCCGCCACACACCAGCGCATCCCCTTCCTCCACTGCCTCCAGGCAACCCCCATCCAGGAGGATGCGGACTATCTGGACGCCCTGGAGTGCGCCGCGGAGGAGCAGCTTGCCCTCTACCAGGAAGAGGGGGAGCGCCTCGCCCTCATCCTGGGCGTGGCCCTGCGCCTCGCCCGCCAGGAATCCGCCCAGGACCTCTGCCTCTGCTACCGGGAAAGGGATGCCCAGGGCACCCCCACCGACTCCTCCCGCCTGGCACAGGAGCTGGCCGGGAAACTGTCCCCCCTCGCCGCCCGCCTCCTCCTCGTCCCCATGTCGGAAGGGAAGAAGGAGGAAGGCCTTGGGGAGCCCGCCCTCTTCGCCGCCCTCTCCAGCGCACGGGCCCTGGTGGTGCTGGGGAGTTCCCGGGAGGACTTGGACTGCCCCTGCGTGCGGAATGTATGGGGCCGCTTCCTCCGCCTGGCGGAGGATGGGACCTCCCGCCTCCTGCTCACCTGCCTCCACGGCGGCGCCCCCGTGGACCTGCCGCCCAGGCTGGCCGCCCACCCGAGGCTGGACCTGTCCCGGGAAGAAGGGGAGGCCAGCCTCCTTTCCACCTTGGAGCAGGCCCTCCGGCAGCCAGCCACCCCCCCCCAGGAAAGCGCCCCCCGGAAGAAGTCACCCATGGAGGCCCTGCGGGAAAAGGCCCGGAAAGCACGGCGGAAGGAGGCCCGGACGGAACTGCTGGCTCTCCTGAAGGCCCGGTTGTTTTCGGAGGCGGAGGAAAAGGCCCGGCTCCTCCTGCAGCGGCAGCCCAGGGACAGTTGGCCCTATCTTTTCCTGTTGATGGCCCGCCTGGGTGCCCCCACCCTGGAAAGCCTCCACAAAAGCGACGCCCCCCTGGACCGGGAGCCGGAGTTCCAGAAGGCCCTGGAAGTGGCCGACCCGCCCCTGCGGGCCAAACTGGAGGCGCTGATGCAGAAGCAGGACGAGGCCAGGCACTCCGCCCTGCTGCAGAAGGATGCCCTGGCGGAACTCCAGCTCCGCCAGGAGCAGTTGAAGGTGGTCACCATGCCCAGCCAGGCCATGGAACTCCTGAAGAAAAGCGCCTCCCTCCCCAACACCCTGCCGGGAACCCGGACTCTCCGAAAGTCAATTGTCCGGAAATGGGAGGGCTTCTATGGGGACCAGACACAACTCATTCCCCTGCGAACCCTGCCAGCCTTGATGAAAATCCTGGAGCAGACCGGGCAGCCAGAGGCCATCTTCACCGGGGGAAAGCAGACCTTTCTGACCCTCCTGCTGAAATTCTGCGGCCTCCCCCACGACGCCTCCCCGGACGCCTTGCTGGCTCGCCTGCGCCAAGTGGCCCTGGATCTGGACCCCCAGGCCGCATTCACCTTCCAGACCCTCCTCTTCCTGGCACGCGCCTGCGCCGCCCAGGGCCAGGAGACGCTCCAGCGCTTCCTCCAGGAGGAATTCCCCCAACTGGAGAAAAACCGCCCCGAAATGGCCCGGCAGGCCTTCCTGGAGAAAATCCAGGCCCTTTGCCACAGCCTCCAGGACGAAACCCTGGAGGGCAACGCCCTCATGTCCCTCCTGGAGCAGGTGCAAGGCCTGCTCTCCCGCTCACACCACCCCCTGCTGCAGGAGGAGCCCACCACCGCCACCTGGGTGGAGTCCCTGCGGGAGGCGGTCTTCTTCCAGGCCCGCCTGGCCTTGCAGAGAAAGCAACTGCGCCCCCTGCGGCGGATAATGGAACTCTATCCCGAAGAGATCACTTCCCTGAAATCCCATATCGCCGACCTGGAGAAGCGGCGCACCATCAGGGTCTTTCTCAGCGTCCTGGGCCCCCTGGGGACCAGCCTCATGCTCCTCATCGCTATACATGATTGCAACATCCGGCAGACCAGGCAGCAATTCTCCCGGGAAGGACAGCAATTCCTGGAACAGGGCGACCTGGAGGGGCTCCAAGGCTTCCTGGACAGGCATGGGAACGCCATCCCCCAGGAGATGCGGCAGGAATTCCTCCGGCAGTCCAAGACGGGAGGCGCCCTCCTCCGCCAAATGGGCTTCCTCTGCCGCCAGGACCGGCTGGAGGAGGCAAGGGACCTTTGCCGAACGGCCGGGGAGCAGAACGCCTGGTCCCCCCAGGAACGGGACCAGGCCCTGGACCTCCTGGTCCCCCCCATCATCCGGCAAGCCCGGGAAGCCCTCCGGGAAGGAGACCTGGCAAAGTGCCGGTATCTCCTGGATTCCCTGGATTCCCTGGAGCTCTCCGAAAGCCTGGCCTATGCCCAGGCGCAAACCCGCCTGCTCCTGGACGACGCGGTCCTGGCCCTTCTGCGCCATAAGGTGGAATCAACGCCCCCCGAAACCTGGGAAGCGGCACAGGCCGAATGCGACTCCCTCTACACCTCCCCGGACGCCCCCCAACGCGCCCAGGGACGCGCCCTCCTGGGGGAGGCCTGTCTCCAAGTCGCCAGGGACGCCCTGAAACAGGGGGACTTCCCCCGCAGCCTGCTCTTCCACAACCAGGCCATGCCCCTCCTCCCCCCTGAAAAGCAGAGGGAGGAGGACACCTGGAGGGAACACGCCTTCCTGCCCCGCCTCGCCTCCCAGGCCCGCCAGGCCCTGGAACAGGGGGACTTCGCCGCCTTCGCCCAAAACGCCGCCTACCTGGAGGAATGCGCCCCGGACTCCCCCGAACTGCCCGCCCTGGAACAGGCGTGGAAGGAACGCTCCCGCTACCTGATCCTGGACCTCGTCCACGGCACCTCGACCTGCTCCCCGGACGCCCCCGCCCCGGAAGACCTCGAAGACGCCCGCACCAATAAACTCTGGATGCGCAGAATCCCCGCCGACGCCGACGCACAAATCCCCCAGGATTTCTACCTGGCCATCTTCGAAACCACCATCGCCCAACACGCACTCCTCACCGGTATCCCCGCCACCACGGACGCCCCAGGTTGCCCCGCCACCAACATCAGTTACCAATCCCTCTTCCAAAAGGGACACAGGAAAGGCACAACCGCCAACGCCTCCCCCACGGAAGCCAGGGGCGCCATCCCCGCCGCCCAGGCACTCTTCGCCACCCCCTTCCGCCTCCCCACCCCCCAGGAATGGGAATACGCCTGCCGCGCAGGAACCACCACCGACCTCAACATCGGAGTCAATCTCCAGGACAAAGAGGCCGACCGCGCCCTGGCGGAGGTGGGACGGCATAAGCAAAGCCGACGAGACCAGCGGGATGGACGCACCTCCATCACCACCGCCCTCGTGGGGTCCTACCGCCCCAATGCCTGGGGACTCTACGACATGCACGGAAATGTCCGGGAACTGTGCCACACCCCGCTGTCGAGCAAAGGGGTCTTCCGGGGAGGCAGCTACGCCCTGCCCCCAACCCAATGCGTCCCCTCCCGCGTGGAAGAAGACCTCAATGTCTGCAAACTCACGGACGCCTACCCGGATGCCGGATACCGGCTGGCCCTCACCCCCGGCAAATGGGGGCTGGACCATCTCCCCACAGGCAGAAAATCCCCCGACGCCCCCATATCCCCCACCTCCCCATGACCATGCTTTTCAAAACCCTGGTGCGCGCCGAACACCTCAACCACAACCAATGCCTCTTCGGAGGATATATGCTCCTCTGGGTGGATGAATACGCCTTCATCGCCGCCACGGAGGAGTTCCCCAGCGCACGCTTCGTCACCCGCGCCATGGAGGCGGCCGCCTTCGAGGAAAGCGTCTCCGACGGCTCCATCCTCACCTTCCAACTGGAACGGGTCCACGCCGGCACCACTTCCGTCACCTACCTGGTGACCGTCATCGCCACCGAAGTGCCAGGCGGCACCCGCCGACAGGTCTTCCAGACCAAGGTCACCATGTGCAATGTAGGCCCTGACGGACGGAAACGCCCCCTCCCTCAGCCCAGGGAAACCTAGCCCGCGAAAAAGGCGCTGCCGCTGCAGACACGGAAGGCACGGAGGGTTTTTAACACGGAGGGCACGGAAACGCCC
>JAEDNB010000199.1 GCA_016302725.1 Lentisphaeria bacterium | reverse complement strand
CCGCAAAGGCGGCAAGGGAACTTGGCATGGAACTGGACGCCCCGGAAAGCCTTCAGGACACCCTAAAATGAAAGTTACGGCTTGGTTCATCACGCTCCGGCGGCGGGGATTGTGCCAGCCGGATTCGGCCTTGTCGACCTTGTGGTGGGGGAAAGGCGTCTCTCTCCTTTCGCAATGAACCCGCGAGGCAAATAGAAGCGGGTGCGTCAGGCGAGGAATCCGAGTTTCCGGAAGGTCTCCACCTGTCTGCGGATGGAGTATCCTCCGGGCGGGGCGAGGAGTTTCCCGGCCCAATTGGTGCCATCTTCGAAGCACTGTTCGGTTTGGAACTCCAGCATTCTGGGGCAGGCGCGCAGCTGGGGCATGAGGGTGTCCCAGGGGATGGTGCCATCGAAGGGCATGGCGTGGAGGTCGGCGTAGCCTGTGTTGTCGTGGATATGGCAGGTGACGACGTGGGGCTGGAGAAGGGCGAGGGCCCCGTCTTCCTCCTGGAAGCCTTCCCACCAGGCGAGCTTCAGGTGTTCCTCGGGGTAATTCTCCCGGCGTTTCCAGGGATAGGGGGCCTGGATGTGGGCGTGCCCCGTGTCGTAGCAAACCCCGATGGAGGGGCTGTCCAGGAAGGGGGAGATGAGGGAAAGCACCTCGTGGGCGGAGTTGCTGGGCTCGAAACTGTTTTCCACCGCGATGACCAGCCCCAGCTTTTCCGCAGTGGGGAGGAGGGCTTCCAGCGCCTGGTGGGCCAGGGGGCGGAGCACCTGGAGGGGGGTGTGGTCCACGATGTAGTGATAGGCGCCTATGTGCATGGTGTAGGTGCGGCTCCCGAAATCGGCGGCTATCTCCATGGCGCGGCGATGGGTCTGCACCATCCGCTCCCGCCCCTCCTGGGCAACGGGGATGTTGAGGTCATCGTTCTTGCCGAAGGGGGAGTGCATGGCGATGAAGCGGATGCCAAAGCGTTGGCAAAGCCCCTTCAGGAAACCAATCCTCCCCTCGTCCTCCAGGCATTGGCGGACGAGCTCTTCGGTGAAGACGAAGGTGTCCACCCCCCAGTCCAGATATTCCCGGATGGCCCGGGGGAAGAGGGGGTCCGTCAGCTCGTTCCAGGTGAAGTTGAAGGCGAGGGGGGCGTTCATGGGGAAGGGCGCGTGGTGGGGGAGTCGTCCGTCGGGGGAGGCATGGGCCTGCCTGTTCTACCGGGGGGCGCTGGGTAAGAATCTTTGCCGGGAGACTCCCCAGAAGGCGAAGGCGAGGAAGGGGAGGGCGAGGCGGTAATACATCTGGTATTTGGCCAGGGCCATGGGGCTCTCCGCCGTCAGGGCCTCGCCTCCCTTCAGGATCAGGGCATTGAGGGCGATGGCGAGAAGCCCGGTGAGGGCGCCGTCAAAGAGGGAGACGATGACGGAGGCGGAGGTCTGGAGTTTTTGGGGGACGCACTGGAGGAAATAGAGTCCCTTCCCGATTTCCGCGCCGCAGTCGCCCAGTCCCAGGAGGATGAAGAGGGAGAGGGCGTGGAGGAGGCAGTAGTTTTGCGGGGCGAAGATCCAGAGGGGCGCGGCGGCGGCGGAGCACAGGAAGAAGGCCTGGAGGGCTTGGCGGGCGCCGATGCGGTCGGCCAGGAGGGAGCAGAGGGGGGAGCCCAGGGACTTTGCCGCATAGAGGATGAGGGAGAATCCCAGGGCCTCGAAATCGCTGATTCCATAGCCGCGCTTCATGGCCAGGATGGAGATGCCCGTGGTCATCAGCAGGCATAGGTTGGTGCAGATCCTGCCCAGGATCATCCGCCGGATGGCGGGGGAGCGCAGGATTTGGGGGATGTCCTCCGACAGGGGGTGGCGCGCACTCTCCCGCAGGCCTTCCGTCTCGTCGATGCGGTTGAGGAAGCGGGAGGCGGTCACGCCGCAGACTGCGCCGAAGAGAATGATGCCGAAGAGCGTCCAGATGGAGTCCCGCCAATACATCAAGGCGGAGACGGCCACCAGGCTGATGGTGGCGGCGGTGTTGAAGAGGCCATTGCTCCTCCCCAATTGCGTCCCCCGGCTCCTTTCATCGGTGATTTCTCCGATGAGGGGGACGGACATGACCACGCCCGCCGCCCGGAAGCCGTAGAAGAGGAAGGCGCCCCCCAGCACGCTGCCCACCGCCAGCCACCGCCAGCCCAGGAGGCTCCAGGGGACGCTCATGGCCACGCCCACCGCCACGATGTTTCGCGCCACCCAGAAATCCGCCTGGCTCCGGGCGGCCCCCACCCGGGCGGTCGTCCACTTGCCCAGGGGAAGGAGGGCGAAGCCGAAGAAGAGCATGGCGCTGATGGCCGCCACGGCCCAGTCGGGCAGGGCAAGGCGGACGGCCAGGAGGACCATCACGGTCTCTCCCAGGCACATGTAGGAGATGCCATTGATGCCGCAGTAGCAGCAGTAGTTGAACTGGCTCCGCTGCTTTTGCTCCGGCGTCAGAGGGACATTGCAAATCATGGGAAGCGTGGAGAAGGGGAAGGGGGGCGGGGCGTCTGGTCAGCGTCCCGGGGGGCGGGCGGCCAGGAAGGCAAAGGGCAGTGGCGGGTGGAACGACCCATCCCCGTGGGGCTTTCCCGGGACGGAAGGAAACGCCTCCTGTCCCGGAAAGGCAGCCCATTCAGTCTTTTGGTCTACTCTCCCCAGACGACGCAGCGGTAAGTGGAGACGACGCCCAGGATGGAGTTGGCCTCCCAGTCCACGTGGTGGATCTTGCGGATGCCCCCGTTGGCGCATGCGGCGGTGATGGAGGAGTCACCCGTGGCCACCAGGCCCAGGATGGACTTGGAGACGGCCACCCCCACCTTGGGGGCGGCCGTGGCCTCCGCGCCATTTCCCGTGGCGAGGGGCATTCGCAGGTCTGTGTAGAGCAGCCCCATGGGCTGGGTGGAGGCGCAGGAGGTGCAGAGGAGCAGGGCGGTGGCCAGGAGGGCGACAGAGGAGAGGAGGGTCTTTTTCATGGAGTCAGGTCCTTTTCGTGGGGGCTCATTCGGGTTTCCGGAGGAGTTGCTTCTTGCGGAGGGCGCGGGCCAAGGCGTTCTCCAGCAACTGGGAGATGAGGGTGGCGTAGTCCATTCCGCTATTTTCCATCATTTTGGGGTAGAGTGAGATGCCGGTGAATCCGGGGATGGTGTTCACCTCGTTGAGAATCAGGGGGTCCTTGGCGTGCTTCTTCCGGTCCTTGCGGAGGAAGAAATCCACCCGCGCCATCCCATGGCACTCCAGCGCCCTGAAGACCATGCCCGCCGCCTCCCGGATGAAATCCTTCTCCTCCCGGGTGAGGTTGGCGGGCACCTGCAGCCTGGCCCCCTGGTCGTCCAGGTACTTTGCCTGGTAGTCGTAGAATCCATGGCGGGGAATCACCTCGCCGGGGTCCGCAACCAGGAGGGAGCCGTCCGGCATCTCCAGGACCGCGCACTCCACCTCCCGGGCATTCTGGACCGCCTGCTCCACCAGGACCTTGTCATCGTACAGGAAGGCCTGGCGGATGGCCTCCTCCAGTTCCTTCTCCTTCCCCACCCGCACAATGCCCACGGAGGAGCCGGTGGAGGCGGGCTTCACGAAGAGGGGCAGCCCCAGGTCCTGGAGAATCTCCTCCCGGGGAATCTCCTCCTCCGCCCCGAAGGCGTAGAAGGGGGCGACGGGGATGTTCAGGAGGGAGGAGGCCAGCACCTTGGTGCGCTCCTTGTCCATGCAGTTGGCGC
>JAEDNB010000198.1 GCA_016302725.1 Lentisphaeria bacterium | reverse complement strand
AACAGTTCGCCGCCATCAAGAACGCCCAGGGCAGCGACTCCCCCGACTCCTGCCGCAGGGACCTCCAGGAACGCTGGGCCAGATGGCTCCACCTGGCCGGCGTGGAAGTGCCCCGGAAAGCCGACGGCTCCCTGGACGCCACCCTGGAACTCTCCCCCCGGCGGGCCATCTGCCCCCAGGATGTCCAGGAACTGGTGGCGGAGGGCAGGATTCCCCGCCAGTGGACCCCCGGAACCACCTTCGCCCTGGACTGACCCCCCCATGAGACTGAACTGCTATTTGACCTTCTCCCTGGCGGAACTGGCCCTCCAGCCCAGGGAGGTGGCGGAGGCAATGCTGGCCGCCTGCCGGCGCCACGCCCCCGCCCGGCTGATGGCCCTCTGCCAACTGGAAGACCGCTTCCT
Organism: Lentisphaeria bacterium; assembly: GCA_016302725.1. GTDB lineage: Bacteria > Verrucomicrobiota > Lentisphaeria > Oligosphaerales > Oligosphaeraceae > UBA1724. The sequence continues at coordinate 3,337 of JAEDNB010000198.1, read as the reverse complement.
GGCGATCTGCCACCCCCTGGACTCCCCGGAAGAAGCCGTGCAGGAAATCCAAGTGGACTGCCTTCTCGACCCCACCCCCGAGGCCATGCTGGCCCTGCTGCGCCAGCGGGACGAGGGTGGCTACTCCCCCGTGGGCTCCCTTTCCGACTCCTCCGGGGAGGGGGCCCTCCGGCGCTTCCTCGTCTTCCAGCGATAACCCTCCCCATGGCTTCCCCAAAATCCATTCTCCAGCGAATGGGGGAGGCGGCGATGCAATTCGCCTTCTTCCTTGCCTCCCGGCTCTGGGGCGACCTCTCCCCCAGGGCGGAGACGCGATGGGCGAAAATCCTCCTCTTCTGCGCCTCCCCCTTCCTCCGGAAGCAGCGGAAGACCGCCCTGGCCAACCTCCGCATCGCCTTTCCCCGGATGGACAAAAGGGAGCGCCGGGCCCTGGCGAGGAAGATGTTCCTCCACTTCGCCGTCCTGGGCCTGGACTGGCTCCATTTCCTCCGCTTCCCCCAGCATGCGGTAAATCGCCTCCACGTCCCCCCGGAGATCCGGAAGGCCTGCACCATCTCCAACCCCGACTCCCCCTGCCCCTCCACCCTGTTCTGCACCCCCCACCTGGGTAACTGGGAACTGGAGGCCCATATCGGATATATCAGCGGACGCCCGGGGGCGGTGGTGGTGGCCCGCTTCCACCTGGATTGGCTGAACAAAATGGCCGAACGCCTCCGCAGTTGGGACCAGCAGACCCGCCTCATCCCTGCGGCAGGGGCGGCCCTGGGGGTCTATCGCGCCCTGAAAGAAGGACGCAACGTGGGCATCCTCATCGACCAGAATGTCTCCCCGCGCCACGGCGGCATCTTCCTGAAATTCTTCGGACTGCCCGCCGTCACCTCCCCCATGCCCGCCGCCATCGCCAGGCGCCTCGCCGTCCCCGTCCAGGTGGTCTCCTGCATCCGGCTCCCGGACGGCACCTACACCATGGAACACGCCCCCCTGCCCAAAAACGCCTGGGAGTATGCCTCCGATGAAGAATTGACCGCCGACATCCTCCGCGCCTACGAAACCCTCATCCAAAACCACCCCGAACAATATCTCTGGTTCTATCCCCGCTGGAAATATCTTCCCGCCAATGTCTCCCCGGAGGGCGCGGCGGCCTTTCCCCCCTACGCCATCCCCAAACGATACCCCTGCCCCAAGGAACAACTCCCATGACGCCCCACCCCCCCCTGGACAAAATCACCATCGCCGGGCTCCGCTGCTCCAGCCACATCGGATGCAAGGAGGAGGAACGGGCGCTCTCCCAGGCCCTCCTCCTCAACGTCACCCTGCACCTGGACACCCGGGAGGCCGCCCGGACGGACTGCCTGGAAAATACCGTCAACTACGCGAAACTCTCCAAGGCGCTCCTCCACGCCTGCGAAACCTCCTCCTGCCAACTCATCGAAACCCTCGCCCAGAACCTGGCGGAACTCTGCCTCCAAGCCTCCCCACGGATCCAGCAGGTCGACCTGGAAATCCAAAAGCCCGCCGGGCTCTCCAACGGGAACTACGCCGCCATCGCCATCTCCCGCCAACGCTAACTCTCCTGCCTCCATGGGACGGGAATGGTTCCACTCCGAACTGCGCACCCTTCCTCGACGGGGAAACTTTCCCCTGAAGGTCCTCTTCCTCTATTCCTGCCAGGACCTGGTCATCCGACACTATCCCCCTCTCCGGCAACCCGAGGATGAAGTGGAAATCAGCCTCCGGCTCTCTTCCCAAAACCTCCTCTGCACGGACATCGTCAACGGCACCCCCTACGCCGTCCCCTTCCCCAATTTAGCCCTGAAGAGGCCGGGGGCAGTCTGCGTCCTGGGAAAGGACGACCATGCCCCCCGCTCCACCCTCTCCTTCCGCTATTCCGCCGATGTACTCCCCCTCCTGAAAGAGTGGAAACTCCTTCCCCTGGAAGATTGCGTCACCTTCTCCCTCACCCGGGAATGCCAGCGGCTCCTTCGGGAAATCCAGTCCACCATCCCCCGCCTCTTCCTTCCCGGCGTCGCCGATACGTTGGACTGGCTCTGCCTCTCCCTCTACCGGGAGGCCATCACCACCTCCCTGGCCCCTCAAAAACCCCAGAAGAACCAGGAGAAGATCGCCCAGGTGGCTCTCCATATCCAGGAACACTTCAACCAGACCATTGACTTCCAGGAACTGGCCAGGGAAAATGGCCTCTCCCGCCAAACCCTCTTCCGGGAATGGAAAAAATATTTTTCCGAGCCGCCACACAGCTATCAAAACTCCCTGAAACTGGAACAAGCCCGGAATCTCCTGGAAAACACCACCCTCCCCATCACCGCCATCATCCGGGAGATCCACTACGCCGGCACCTCCGCCTTCTGGAACCACTTCACCCAAAAATTCGGGCTCTCCCCCAGGGAGGTCAGAAACAAGGCACGGAACAACTGGCAATCCCCCTAGGATTCCCTGGAGACACGCCCCTGAAGTGAGAAAATTTTACTCTATTATTGAGAGAAAACAACCCTTGGTTTTCGCCATTTTATGCCTATACTTTCCTTGGTTTCCCACCCATCTCCTCTCCCACCCATACTCCCACACCCCTATGAAAAAATCCTTCACCCTCATTGAATTGCTGGTCGTCATCGCGATTATCGCCATTCTGGCAGCCATGCTCCTTCCTGCCCTCTCCAAGGCACGGGAGAAAGCCCGGGCCATCAGCTGCACCAACAACATCAAGCAGCTCCAGCTGGGCAACATCCTCTATAGCAACGACTACGATGATTTCCTGCCCCCCCTCTCCTGCCGCTACGGCGTGGCGGACACCAGCGGCGGCGTAACTGGCGACTGGGTCGCCAGCGCCAACATGGTGTTCTGGTTCACCTTGAATCCCCTCATCCCCGGCACCCCCATGACCGGGGCTGATTGGACAAACAAGGATCCCGCCGCCAACCGCCAGGATCCCGGCGATGACAAATCCGCCTGGCACAAGGTGACCCTCTGCCCCTCCTGCCCCTCCAGCGAACGAGTCATGGGCAACCTGGGCTACCAGGCCAGCATCGGCATGAGCCGTTCCATCACCATCCTCCAGTACACCTGGCTTGAGCAGTACGGCTCCCTCGCGGGGAGTGCCGCGGCCGACTGGCGGCGCATCAGCTCCGTCAAATATCCCTCCCTCCACGTCAACTACACCGATGGATGCGTCCGGGGAGACTTGGGAACCTACTTGGCGGATTCCATCTTCGTCACCGCCAACTACATGAGCGTCTACGCGGAGGAATACGCGCGCCACAGCCTGGCGGTGAATCTCTCCATGACCGACGGGCATGTGGAGACCGTGGGCATCGCCAAA
>JAEDNB010000018.1 GCA_016302725.1 Lentisphaeria bacterium | reverse complement strand
CCCCGGGCGTGCATGAAAAATCCCCCATACCCCCCCTCCTTCATCCGACGAACCTGACGGCACAGCTCCTCCGGCTCCAACTTGTCGTTCCAACTCCAAAAGGGCATCGGACGCCAGGACGCCCCGTCTACACCGCTGATGCTAAACTCCATGGAAAGCAAAGATTCTGAAGAAAAAACAGAGGAAAAAAGGAAAGGCCGGAAAGGAAACCCCGCTAATACGTATAGCGAACAGGAGGTAAAGATAATCCTTGTCGGTAGGTTTGTGTGTATTCAGGGCATGCCGAGGATTTTTTCGGCCATTTTCATGCCGTCGATGGCGGCGGAGACAATGCCTCCGGCCATTCCGCCGCCTTCTCCGGCCACATAGAGTCCCTCCATGGAGGTTTGGAGAGTATTGGGGTTTCGGAGGAATCGGACGGGGCTGGAGACCCGGGTTTCCACGCCGACGAGGGTTCCCTGGTGGAGGAACCCCGGGGCCTTTCGGTGGAATTCCCGGAGGGCCAATTGGAGGGCGTCCCGGACGGGGGGTGGGAGGAGAGCATCCAGGCGTGCGGGGGTGAGTCCCAGTCGATAGCTGGACTCTTTGGGGAGGGGTTTACTTTCCCCCTGGAGGAATGCGCATGCGGTCTGCGCGGGGGCGCAATAGGGTTTTTCCCCCATGGTGAAGGCCCGTCGTTCCAGGTCATGGAGGAAAAGGAAGGCCTCCCTGGGGGAGGGGAAAGTGTTTTCGGGGAGGGTGGAGATGATGGCGGAGTTGGCGAAGGGGCCGTTTCGTGTGGAGTTGGACATGCCGTTGGTGCACAGTGTCCCCTCCGTGCATGTTGCGGGGATGATTTCCCCGCCGGGGCACATGCAGAACGTCGTGGCCCCTGGTCCCCTGGCGTCGTCGTGGCGGGAGAAGAGATATTCCGCCGGTCCCAGTGCTGGCCATGGGTGTTCCATGCCGAACTGGGTTTGATTCACGAAGGCCTGGGGGTGTTCGATGCGGCATCCCAGTTGGAATCCCTTCATGGCCACCTGGACTTTACCGGCCATTTGCTGAATCAGGTCCCGTGCGCTATGGCCGCAGGCCACCAGGGCTGCGGGGCCTTCCAAGGCCGTCCCGTCCTGGAGTTTCAGGCGTTGGAACCTTTCCTCCCCCTCCACGGCCTCCACCCGGGTATCCCAGAGGAATGTGCCCCCCAGTTGGAGGATGCGGTTTCGGATGGCCGCAACCACCCCAGGCAGGAGGTCCGACCCCACGTGGGGATGGGCGTAGTAGAGGATTTCCGGGGGGGCGCCCGCCGCCACGAAGGTCTCCAGGACGAAGCGGGCGCGGGGGTCCCGGACGCGGGTGAAGAGTTTTCCATCGGACCAGGTGCCCGCCCCGCCCTCGCCGAAGAGCAAGTTGCTTTCGGGGTTGAGGCAGCGGCTTTGGAAGAAGTGGCGGATGTCCCTTTCCCGCCGTGTCACGTCCCGTCCCCTCTCCACCACCACAGGGTGGCATCCCGCCATGGCCAGCACCAATGCCCCGAAGAGTCCGGCGGGTCCGGTTCCCACCACCAGGGGCCCTTGGAGGCCCGACAGGTTCCGGGGTTCGGGGTAGACGGCTTCCCGGGGGGCGGGCTCCACGGCACGGCGAGGCACGGCCCCCGGGCGCACCTCCACGGCCAGGGAATAGAGAATCTTCACCCGGGGCTTCTGCCGGGCATCCAGGCTTCGGCGATGGATTTCCACCGCCAGCACCTCCTCCTCCCGGAGTCCGCAGGCCCGGGCGGCATGCGCCCGGAGAAACTCCCTCTCCTCCCCTGGGGGCACCTGGCGCGCCTCCACCTCTATGTGTACACCGACCTTCATGCTGTCCAATGACAAAAACTAAGCCTGGGAGAAGAGCCCGGGCGTGGGGGCGTCTCCACGAAGATTCTCCAGCCAAAGAAGATACTCCCCACGGGAAATCTCCCGGGCGCCGAAGGAGGCTGTCAAGTTCGTGACCATTTGGGTGTCGATGAGGACGATGCCGGCGGCGGCCATCCGTTCCACGGCGGCGCAGAAGGCGGCCTTCGAGGCGCCGGAGACGCGGAAGAACATGCTTTCGCCGCAGAAGACCTTTCCCATCACCACGCCGTAGAGCCCGCCTGCCAGGCGTCCCTCCTGGTCAAAAGCCTCGAAACTGTGGGCATATCCCAGGCGGTGGAACTCCCCATAGGCCTCCAGGAGCTTTCCCGTAATCCAGGTTCCCTCCCCGTCGGGGCGCACAGCCTCCGCGCAGCCCCGCATCACCTCCAGGAAGCAGGTGTCCGCCTTCACCTGGAAGGCGCCTTTGCGCAATTCCCGCTTCAGGCTTTTGGGGATGTGGAACTCCGCCAGCGGCAGGACGCCCCGCCGGGGCGGGGAGGCCCACAGCACGGACTCCTCCTCGAAGGGCCAGGGGAAGATGCCATGGTAGTAGGCGTCTACCAGCATCCGGCAATCCAGTCCCTGGGAAAACCCGAGGACGCCCCCCTCGTCCGCCGTCTCCGGCGCGGGGAAGAGACTCTTCTTGCGCCAGGGGGGGGACGCCATCAGGCGCGCCCACCTCTCCGCCGTCCAGCCCATGGCGTACCTCCTTCCCCCTGGGCTTATCGGATGAAATTGGTGCGGAGGGGTGGTTCCTCCAGGACGGGGGCGGGCACGCCCGCCTGGCGGCCAGCCTGGATGCTGCGGAGCATCCAGGCCATCTTCACCCCCAGGTTCCGCATGATTTGGAGCCCCTCCTCGTCCTTCAGCACATCCTGTGGGGCGATGCCATGGACCATGTTCCAGTATTGGGAGGGGACCATGGGCATTCCCATGATGGGATAGAACTTGTTGATGGCGTCCAGGGCGGCGGTGGCCCCGCCCCGGCGGCAGCTGACCACGGAGGCGGCGGGCTTCCCGGCCAATTTTCTGCCTGCGCTGTAGAAGAGGCGTCCCATGAAGGCCAGGAGGTCCCCGCAGGGGGCGGCGAAATGGACGGGGGAGCCGAAGACAAAGCCATCCGCCTTTTCCGCCAAGGCGGCGAAGCGGTTCACCCCGTCCTCCAGCACGCACCGTCCCTGTGCGCGGCAGAAGCCGCACCCCCGGCAGCTTCCCTGAAGGGCGCCCGGCGCCCCCGCCCAGAAGAATTCCGTCTCCACCCCCTGGGCCTGGAGGGATTTGGCCACCTCGTTCAACGCCATGTAGGTGCACCCCTTTTCATGGGGGCCGCCATTCACCAGAATCACTTTCATTGTCCTTGTCCACTCCCGGCCAACCGGCCTGATTTCGGGGTTAGAAAACAAACGGGCCCGCGCGCCCTACCGTTCCAGTTCCGGGAGGCGTCCCTGGGCGGCGGCCAGGGCCAGCACCCTGCGGAAGAAGCAAAGCCCCTCCCGGCAGTCGCAGCCTCCCTCCCCATCCACATTTCCGCAGGGTCCCCCCGTCAATCCCTTGGGGCACTCCCCATTGGGCAGATACCCCAGCCCACCCAAGGAGGGGAGTCTCTGGGGTGCCACGCCGCAGAGGCGGCAGAGGAGGCGGCGCATCCTGGGGGAGGTGGTGGGGGTGGAGGCCAGGCGGAGAAGGCGGGAGACCAGGCGGTCGTTCCAGGAGGCCTTTCCCGTATCCAAGGCGCTGGTGGGGTCGAAATGCAATTGTTCGGGATCCCGTCCATGGGGTTCCAGGAGCCCCTCGAAGAGATAGCGCGGCGTGCCCACGGGAGGGTGCATGGACAGCCCGAACTCCCGCTGCCATGCCTCTCTCCAGGAATCGTAGTCGGGGCACTGTTCCTGGCAGCGTTGGAACTCCTCCTGGAGGGTGGCGCGGTCCAGGGGGGTGTGTTCGCCGCCCAGCAACACGCCGCAGAAGCCCAGGCGTCGATATCCCGTCATCTGGAGGGCCAGGGCATGGGCCTGGAAGCGGCGTCCCTCGGCGGTTCCCTGGGCATAGGCCTCCTGGAGGGCCCTCTGATGGAGTTCCGGCAGGAGGACGCCGGGGGGGAGGCACTGGGGGAGCAGTTCCCGTTGTTCCTGGGAGAGCCAGAGAATCCTGGCCACCACGGGCACCATGGTGTCCCGCAGTTGGAGGCACCACTGGAGTTCCTGTGCCTTCGCCATGTCCCAACTGGCCTGAGCGAGGAGGAACTTGGCGCCCCGGGAGAGTTTCCGTGCCGTCTTGGCGTAGGCGAGGGCCATGTCGGGGGCGGTGTATTTGGAGACATTGACCGTCGCCCCCGTCAAGATTCCGGGGGCCTTGCTTTTGCAGAGGGTGAGGCTCTCCACGGAGTCGGTGTAGTCGTCCTCCAGGGGCAAGGCGTCCCCGCTGACGGGGCAGACAGCCTGGTATCCCCCCTTTTCCAGGGTGCCTTCCGCCAGGAGGTCAGCGACCTGGGGCGCCCGCCGCCCCTTGCCCGAGAGCATCCTCGCCATGGGGCGTTGGAACTCCTGTCCGAAGGGTTCCCCGAAGGCCTCGGGGGAGAAGCGTTCCAGTTCGTCAGGGCGGTCCGCCACCACGGCCCCGTAAAGCCAGGGTTCCCCGGAGAACTCCGCCCCCATGCCACGGGCCACCTCCGCCAGATTCTCCGGCGTCATGGGCCCCGGCGGCGGCACCACCTCCACCAGGAGGCGAAAGACCCCATTCAGCAATCCGTCCAGAAAACTCTCCGCCATGGCTTGTCCGCTCCTCGCCCCCCGCGTGTACTCCTCCATAATTCAGAAAGGCCCCCTTCGCCTCACCACCAGGCGTAGCCGGCCAGTTCCAGCGCGCACCGGCGGGACCGGTAGTCCCCGAAACTCCCGCCCCATGGGCTCCAGGCGGACTCCGCCGCCGCCACCAGCCGGGGGAAGAGCTTTGCGCCCAGGCGCCACTCCGGCACCAGTTCCGTCCACAGGGGGCATTCCAGCCCCAGCAGCCGCTTCCCCAGTTTTTCGCCCATATGGGCGGCGGGGTTGGCGGAATAGACCCCCTCTTCCGAGAGGTTTACCATCCAGCAGAAGCGGGGTTCCTCCGAAGCCTGGGGATAGTCCAGGTAGTAGGCGTTGTCAATGGAGGAGATGACCTGGTTTTCCCCCTGGTCGTGCCAGGCGCAGGCGCCCATGTCGTTGGCGTTTCCCCAGCATTGGAGGACATTCCTGGGGGTGAGGATCGCCTCTGTCCGCCAGGAGATGGGGGTTTTTCCCTGGTCCACCAGGAACTGGGAGAGTTCCCGCATGAACCACTCCTCCAGTTTCCTGGCGGAGGGCAGGCCCAGTTTCCGGCACATGGCCTGGCACTTGGGGCAGGCCCTCCAATTGCCGTCCCAGGCCTCGTCCCCCCCGATGTGGAAATACTGGCTTTCGGGGAAGAGTTCCATGGCCTCCTGGAAGCGTGCCTTGGCGAAAGCGAGGGAGTCGGGATTGCCCAGGCAGATTTCGCCGCTTTCCCCCTGGGGGTCGCAGCGCAGTTCCCTGTGCAGCCGCAGCAGTCCCAGGTTGTGCCCGGGGAAGTCGATTTCGGGCACGATGGCAATGGCGTTTTCCCTGGCCACCTGGCGGATTTCCTGGATGTCCTGGAGGGTGTATCCCCCCTCTTGCAGGGTGCCCAGCTGGGCCAGTTCCGGGGCGCCCTTGCAGGGGATGCGCCAGCCTTCGCAGTCGGTGAGGTGCCAATGGAAGCGGTTCAGGCGGAGTCGTCCCATGGCCCGGAGGAGTCGTTTCACCGTATCTGGGCTTTGGAAATGTCGTGCGGAATCCAGCATCACTCCCCGCCAGGGGAGGCGTGGGCAGTCCACGAGGGTGCCGCATTCCAGGAGGGCCTGGTCTGCGCCGAAGCGGTAGGCCAGGTAGAGGAGTTGTTCCAGTGCGGTCAGTCCATAGAAGCGCCCGGACTCGTCCCCGTATTCCAGGTGGATTTCCCGGGGAGTCACCTCCAGGCGGAATCCCTCCGGCGGGAGAGCGGGGGAGGCCCCGGGGGCAAGGGAGACCTGGGCGCCTTCCTGGCAGGGAACGGGCTCCGTCCCGAATTTCCGGAGGGTCTCCCCCAGCACCGCCACCGCCCCGGGGCTCATGGCGAGCCTCTTGCCGAAGCGGAATTCGCCCTCCTGGCGCGTGCTTTCCACGCAGCGGGGAATCCCTCCCGTCAAGGCGGGGGCGATGGTTTCATAATGGGCGGGTCTGGCCATGGCAGTCTTCTCCTAGGGGGGGTGCGGAACGAAAGGCCGGGGGGGGGACGCCCTGCCCCGGCTGCCGTGGGTGGGGAGCGGGAGGGGCTACTTTGCCTGGGAGAGCCGCTGGAGTTCCTCCCGGCAGAGGAAGAGGCAGCGGGGAAGATGGAAGAAGGTCTTCCACTTGCCGCCCTTCAGGGTGTGGGTCGGCTCGCCCCGGCGGTTGAGGTAGGCATACCACTCGGGATATTCCGGGTCGCGGAAATGCGCCCAGGTCCACTCATCCATTTCCCGGAACTTCTGGAGGAACCACTCGTCCCCGGTCAGCCGGTAGGCCACCAGGGTGGCGATCAGCGCCTCGCAGTGGGGCCACCACAATTTCATGTCCCACTGCAATTCCAGATGGGGCTTGCCCAGGGCGTCCATGAAATAATACAAGCCACCGAACTCCTTGTCGGTGCCGTAGCCGAAGATGGCCTTGATGATTTCCGCCGCCTTGGCGATGATGTCCGGGCGCCCCTTCCGCTCCCCGTATTTCAGCATGAACCACATGGACTCCAGGCCATGGCCGGGGTTGACGAAGCGCCCCTCGCAGGAATCCAGGTCGAAGGTGCCGTCGGGATTGACGTTCTCGAAGAGGATCTTCCGCTCCGTGTTGTAGAACTTGTGGAGGACGGTTTCCACGGCCCGGTCCGCCTGCTCCTCGTACTCCTCCGTCCCCAGGAACTCCCGCATGACCGCCGCCAGGTTGGCCAGCATCATGAAATGGCCGTGGGAAAGGCGGGGGGGGCGGCCGGAGAGGACCTTCTCCCACCTGCCCTTGGGGTTGTCCATCCGCCGGATGTAACTGCGCATGGCGGAGTTCGCCTCCTCCCGGTAGCGCTCCTCCCCGGTGGCCTTGTAGAGCGCCGCCGCGCCCATGGCCGCAAAGCAGTCGGAGAAGATGTTGTAGGGGGCCACGGAGGGGACGCCCTGGCGGTTGAGGGCAAAGTAGTAGCTGCCGTCGGGGGACTTGCCGTGGCGGGTCAGGAAATCGAAGCCCTGCCGGGCCTCGGGCAGGAACTCCGGGCGGGCCAGGTCGGTCATGGAGAACCAGGCGAACATGTAGACAATGCGCCACTGCATCCACATGTATTTCTCCGTGTCATAGACGCTGCCGTCTCTGTCCAGGCAGGTGAAATATGCGCCATATTTGTGGTCCATGGCATGGTCCAGCCAGAAGGGGACCACCCGTTGGGAAAGTTCGCTTTCATACCGCTTGGCGCTTTCAGCAAGGGATTCCATAAAAAAAGGGGGGGGGGAAGAAGTCAACAAGGGGGCAAGGAGAGGGGACGCCTCTTCACCGGAGAGGAGGCGTCACCCGCCAAATTTAGCGTCTCAAAGGAGAATCTCCCGTCCCGGAAATCCCCTACCGCGAAAATCCCCCGGCGGGAGTCCCCGGCAGCCAGCCGCCGCCTCCAAAGGGGAATGGGCATGGCCGTTGCGAAAACAGTGGGAGTTTACGCTATATTCTGTCCTGTTCCAGCCCCGTGCCGCCGTCCTGGCGGGCGGAGCCATGCCCAAAATCCACCACCACCCGTCCCCTGCCCAAGTTGCAGCCACAGGGGCCCTCTTCAAGGAATTTTTCCCATGACCAAACCCATCGGCGTCCAACTCTACTCTGTCCGCGACGATTCCACCAAGGACTTTCTCGGCGTCCTGAAGCGCATCGCCTCCCTGGGCTACAAACTGGTGGAGCCCGCCGGACTCTATGACATCCGCCCCCGGGAATTCCGGAAGATCATCCAGGACTTGGGCATGGACATGGTCTCCAGCCACACTCCCTGGGTGGCCAGCATCAACAACGTGGGCGAGTGCATGGACATCGCCGATGAACTGGGGTTGAAGCGGGTGGTCTGTGGATACGGCCCCGAGCAGTTCAAGGACCTGGATTCCATCAAGCGGACGGCGGAAAACACCACCCGCGTCTATGAAATCCTCCAACGCAACGGATACGAACTCTTCCAGCACAACCACTGGTTCGAGTTCAACCGCTTCGATGGACGCCTGGCCTACGAAATCTACCGCGACCTGATTCCCGAGGGAGTGAAATTCCAAATCGACTGTTTCTGGTCCACCAACTACGGCAAGGAAAACCCCGTGGAAATGCTCCGGAAATTCGCGGACCGCACCGTCCTCCTCCATATGAAGGACGGCATCTGCCAGCAGCAGAAGGCGGAAGGGGAGACCGGCTACAAGAACGGCCTCCTGGACCAGCCCATCGAACTGCTCCCCCTGGGCACCGGCACCCTCCCCATCCCTGAACTGGTGAAGGCAGCCCCCCAGCAAGTGGAGGCCATCATCGTCGAACTGGACTACTGCTCCGTGGAAATGTGGAAGGCCCTGGAGCAAAGCTACCGCTACATGACGGAAAACGGCCTGGCCGCCGGAAACCGCTAGCCCCGCCCTCCACCACCCTCCAAGCCAACTCCACCATCCCCATGAAATACCAGGACCACCGCCCCCTCAAGAAAGGGGAGAAGCTCACCTTCGCCATGATTGGCATGGGAATCCAGGGACGGGAAAACCTCAAGGGCTTTCTCGCCAACGGCAAGCTCCACGTCATCGCCGTCTGCGACGTGGACCGGGAACGGGCGGCCGCCGGAAAAGCCCTCGTCGACAGCCAATACGGAAACGACAAGTGCCGCGCCTGCGTGGATTTCCGGGAAATCCTGGAGGATCCCTCCATCGACGTGGTGGGCATCTCCACCCCTGACCACTGGCACGCCTACATCGCCCTGGAAGCCATGCGCCGGGGGAAGGATGTCTTCTGTGAAAAGCCCCTCGCCTTCTCCGTGGAGGAGGCCAAGACCCTCATCCGGGCGGAGAGGAAATTCGGCCGCGTCTTCCAGGTCAACGCCTGGCAAAGGAGCTGGGATGTCTTCCGCACCGCCGTCATGATTGTCCGCAACGGCCTCCTGGGAAAGATTCGCTACGTGGACGCCAACTACGGCAACGGGAACGACAAGCTGGGCGGCCCCTCCCACCCCATCCGGTTCTTCGACGACCCCCGCAACGCCAAGAAGGAGGGTGCCCCCAACCCCAACGTGGACTGGGACATGTGGCTCGGCCCCGCCAAGGTGCGCCCCTACTCCGACCAACTGGCCCCCAGGGGAGTCAACACCTTCTACCCCATGTTCTGGCGCTTTGACGACGATTTCGGCACCGGCTACAACGGAGACTGGGGCGCCCACCATCTGGACATTGCCCAGTGGGGCATGGACATGGATGGCTCCGGCCCCTATCGACTCCTCTGCTCCCAGGAGCCCCACTCCACCAACCCCTTCCATGGCTGCCGCCGCCAGTACGGCATGAAGATGCTCTTCCACAAGTCCTACGGAGACATCGAGCTCTACCACGGCCCCTTCGGCGTCTGGGGAACGGTCTTCTACTGCGACAATGGCATCGTGGCCGTCAACCGCGGCAAAATCGCCGTCTGGCGGGGGACCGGGCTGGTGAAGCCCAACGCCAAAATCCGCAAGGCCCTCCAGGATGTCTCCTTCATGCCCGAATGCATTGTGGCGGAATCCGTGGGACGGGACTATGGCTTTGACACCAGCATCACCGAAGACCAGGCCCTGGCAAAGGCGCTGGAAACCCTGGACGAGCAGTTTGCGCTCCCCCAGGCAAAACTCCAGCTGCCCCGCCCCCGCCTCCTCCCCGCCACGGCCTCCTTCCCGGAGGGCATCCAGGAAAAGGACGTGAACCTCCCCCCCACCCTGGCCCACATCTCCGATTTCGTCAGCTGCTGCTACGACCGCACCCCCACCCTCTCCCCTGCCGCCGTGGGCGGACGCACCTCCATCCTCTGCGGCCTCTGCAACCTCACCTACGTCCACGACGCGGGCTTCGACTGGAGCCCCGCCACCCAGAATTTCGCCAACGGCACCGGGCAGGGCATCTCCCTTAAGCGGGACGCCTATCGCAATGGCTGGAAGGTGAAACTCTAGGGCCGGCAATGCCGCCCGGCCATGCAGGGCGCCCCCCATACACGCAAAATCCCATGACGGCGCTTCCCCCCTCCCCCGGGACCGGGCGGGAATCGCCGTTTTTCTTTCCCCCGGAAAAGGCACCACCCTCCCATGAGACACCACCCCACGCGCTCCCCCTTCCTCCTTCTTCTCGGGCTTCTTCTCCTGGCCAGTTGCCGCACGCCCGTCACCCTCCGCCCCCTCGCCCCCGCCCAGGGCGCCATTCAGCAACTCCACTATCCCGTCCAACAGAAGTTCATCGCCATGCCCCGGGAGGCACGGCGGCTCTATTTTGCGGACAAGGCCTCGCGCCAGGAACTGAAATCCCAGGGCTTCTGGCCCAAGCCCGTCACCCTCCTCTGGGAAGACACCGGCGCCGACGGCGCCGACTCTCCTGTCTACACGCTCCATCTCTCCTACGACCCCGGCTTTGCCGAAGGCACCTGCCAGACCTTCACCACCCACGACACCCGGCTGGAGGTGACCAACCTCCGCATCGCCACCACCTACTACTGGAAGGTCCAGGCCGGCAGCCGCTTCTCCCCCGTCAGCAGCTTCGTCACCGAAGACACCGCCCCCCGGCTGCTCCGCATCCCCAATGCCTGGAACGCCCGGGACCTGGGAGGGCGAATCGGATGGGAAGGACGCCGCATCCGGCAGGATAAAATCATCCGCACCGGAGGACTCAATAACAACGCCACCCCCGTCTACTGGACCCAGGCGGAACTCCAGGACAACCCCAAGTTCCAGGCCATCTTCGCCGCCCTGAAGGAGCAGGCAAGGCCCCTCCACGAAGCCCCCCTCCATGAACTCCCCTATCTCCTCGACGGGGAATGGACGGCCTTCCTCCCCGCCCAAAAGCGCTACACCCAGGAGCAAATCCAGCAGGCCCTGGCCCTCACCGAAATCCCCGAGACCTTCCTCGGAGCCCCCGCCCGGAAGGTCTCCATGGACGACGCCTGCGCCCTGCGCTTCCCGGACTGCGATGACTCCAAGCCAGCCCTCTTCATGAAGGAATTCCTCTCCCCTGCGGACGGCGTGATGCCCTTCCAATGCGGCGCCGACTGGTATTGGATGCTCTGCCTCAACGGAAATGTCCTCTATGACCGGATGGTCAACGGAAACACCCTCACCAGCGCCGTGGACAACTACACGCTTTTCCTGCCCGTGAAGAAGGGGCGCAACCTCCTTGTCATCCCCCTGGGCAGCGGCTCCGGCGGCTTCGCCTGGTTCATGGGCCCCGCCCCCAAGGGCATAAGACTGGAGGAGGTTCTTGCCCGGGGCAGGGCCGAGAACGAGGCCATCTTCACCAACCGCCATGGCCTTGTCAAGACAGACGCCCAGGGCAATCCCATCTACATCCCCGGCGCCTCCGTCCTCACCGAGGAGGGCCTGGACTATCTTCTCAACACCTTGAAACTGAAGACGGAAATCGACCTGCGCACCGACCAGGAGACCTACGGCATGGCCGGCTCTCCCGCAGGGGACTCCGTGGCCTGGCGGCACATCCCCTCCGCCGCCTACGCCGCCATGCAGAACGAAAGCGGCCGAAAGGCCTTCGCACAGGTCTTCTCCCTCTTCCTGGACGAGCAGAACTACCCCATCGATTTCCACTGCATCGCCGGACAGGACCGCACGGGCGCCGTGGCCTTCATCCTCAATGCCCTGTTGGGAGTGGAGGAAGATGAACTCTATCTCGACTGGGAGTGCACCGGCTTCTGGAACCCCAACCCGGATTTCCGGCATGAGCTCCTTTTCGACAAACTCGTCGCCGGATTCCAAAAATATCCGGGGGAGTCCCTCCGGGAAAAGGTGGAAAACTACGTCCTCTCCCTTGGCTTCACCCGGCAGGACATCCGCCACTTCCGGGAAATCATGCTGGAATAGCCAGGCAGTACCGCAAATCCCCGCCGAGGGGGAAAGGCCCCCACAAGGCATTCCCCCTGGCATGGCCCCTGCCCCCAAAAAAGGCAGGCACACCGGAAGGCGCCGGCTCTCCCTGCGCCTTTTCCCCGCTTTCCGCGCCAGCCGCAAGGCGCCCTACTGTCTTTCCGCGTTTCCGCGGCCCTTCCCTTCCCTCAAGACCCGCCAGACCTGTTCGGGGGTCACATCCCCAAGATATTCCGCAATCGCCCTTCCCGTCCAGCGGGCACAGCCGCGAGGCGGCCTCTTCTCCAGGACCGCAAACACCCGCCGCCGGAATTCCTCGGTCAATTTACGGGGTGCCCCGCTATGGGAAGGCTCTTGGAGCCCCTGGAGTCCATGCTCCAAATACCGCTTCCTCCACTTGGTGACAACGCGTCCCTGGATCTGAAGGCGCCGGGCAATCTCCACCCCCTGGATTCCCTCGCACGTGTCAAGGATGATGGAGGCCCTTTCCGCCAGGCGCTTCTCCGTATTCCCCCGGGAGACCAGGTCCACCAGCTTCCTGCGCTCCTCTTCTGTCAAGGAAATCTTGAACGGATGCGCCATATCGTTGTCTCTTTTCGCGGAAGGGGTAGCTTGCACAAGGGATTCGAAAGGGATACTATATCCCATGCCCCGGGTTTTTAACACGCAGAAGACTCCTCCGGAAGGATTTGTAACTGAAAAAGGAAAATGCGCCCCTCCCCCTCTGTGGGCTTCCCTTTGCAACCTGCGATTTTTAACACGGAGGGCACAGAAGCATGGCCATGCCTGGGGTTTTGCGTTAAGTCATTCTTGTCTAGATTTCTAGAGAGGGCTTTTCCCCAGCAAGCCGCATCTCCACGGAAGCGCCTGCGGCGGAATGAAGGGGTGGGGGCGGGTCCTTTTTCGTGTTTTTGCGGACTTCTCCGCCCCTCCCCGCCTCCCCTCCCTCCGTGGGAGGTATATTAACCAGCCGCCCGTTTTTTCCCCAGCCGCAGGCTGGGCAGCCGGCCTTTCCCACCCCTGTTCTCCCGCCTAGTCCCCGGGGCTTTGCCTACCTGGGGGCGTGGCGTGTCCACATCAGGAGGGATTTCATCCGGAGTTCCAAGGTCTCCGGGGCGTGGGAGCATTGAGTTCCCCTGCCTAACAACACACTGGGAGTTACCGAAAATATGTATATGACGAAATCGTTTCTTTTCACGTCGGAGGCCGTTTCCGAGGGACATCCGGACAAGGTCTGCGACCAGATTTCCGACGGAGTCCTGGACGCGGTGCTTGCCCAGGATGCGGGGGGGCATGTAGCCTGTGAAACCCTTGCCACCACCAATTTCGTGTCCTTGGCCGGGGAGGTGAATTTCCAGGGGAAGTCCCCCGACTACGAGCAGATTGTCCGGAAGACGGTGGCGGAGATTGGCTACGACCGGGAGGGCGAGGGGTTCCAGTCCTCCAGCCTCAAGGTGGAGAATCGCCTCCACAAGCAAAGCGCGGACATTGTCCGCGGCGTGTCGGAGGACACCAGCATCACCGGGGAACAGGGAGCCGGCGACCAGGGAATCATGTTCGGCTACGCCTGCGACGACACCCCAGCCCTCATGCCCGCCCCCATCCACTACGCCAAACTCCTCCTCCGCCGCCTCTCCCAGCTGCGCCGGGGAAGCCCCGATTTTGCCTTCCTGCGCCCTGATGCCAAAAGCCAACTGACCTTCCGCTACGAAGACGGGCGCCCCGTGGCCGTCACCTCCATCGTGGTCTCCCATCAGCACGAGGAAGGCGCGGGAGAGGGAGTGCGCCAGGCTGTGCGGCAGGTGCTCCAGGAAGTCATCCCCCCGGAGATGCTCCAGGACATCGACCTCCACCGTGTAAATGAACGGGGGGGGCAACTCTACATCAACCCCACCGGCAATTTCGTCATCGGAGGCCCGGATGGCGACACCGGACTCACCGGGAGGAAGATCATCGTGGACACCTACGGCGGGGCGGGGCGCCATGGAGGCGGGGCCTTCAGTGGAAAGGATCCCAGCAAGGTGGACCGTTCCGCATGCTATATGCTGCGCCATATCGCCAAGAACCTGGTGGCGGCGGGGGCGGCAAGGCGGTGCGAACTGCAGGTGGCCTACGCCATCGGCGTCACCGATCCCCTGGCCTTCAACGTGAATTTCTTCGGCACAGGCAGGGTCTCCGAGGAGAAGGTGGTGAAACTCCTCCAGGACCGGGAACTCTTCGACTGCCGGCCCGCCCAAATCTCCCGGGATTTGGGGCTGCTCGCCCCCCGCGGTTGGAGTTACCAGGAAAGTGCCGCCTACGGTCCCTTTGGCTGGGAAGGCTTCCCCTGGGAAAAACTGAACCGGGTGGAGGAGGTGAAGGCCGCCCTGGGGCTCTAGTGGGCCATGCCGGGCGGAAGCGGCGTGGATGGTGAGGGAGGCCCAGGGTCGTGTGCCGGATTTCGCAGGGCCCTGGGCAACAGGCGGCGGCCCCTCGGCCGCAGAGGCCCTTCCCCCAGGGCGCCACGGCCCTCCCCGGGAACCGGTGAGGCGGCTGGGTTTTCATTCTGGGTTTTCTGATTTGCCCCCGGGGGGGGCGCCCTTGCCGGGAAGTCTCTCGCGCCATGCCAGACCAATTCATCCTCCACAGTGAGTTTCAGCCAGCCGGCGACCAGCCCGAGGCCATTGCCGCCTTGGTGGGCGGCATCCGGGAGAAGCATCTCCACTACCAGACCTTGCAGGGGGTGACGGGCAGCGGGAAGACCTTCACCATGGCAAACGTAATCCAGCGTCTGCAAATGCCCACCCTGGTCATCTCCCACAACAAGACCCTGGCCGCCCAATTATACAGCGAACTGAAGGCATTCTTCCCCGAGAATGCGGTGGAATATTTCGTCAGTTACTACGACTACTACCAGCCGGAGGCGTACATCCCCTCCACAGACACCTATATCGCCAAGGACTCCGCCATCAACGACGAACTGGAACGCCTCCGCCTGGCCGCCACCGGGGCGCTGCTGGAGCGCCGGGACGTGATTGTGGTGGCCTCGGTCTCCTGCATCTACGGCATGGGAGACCCGGAGGAATTCGCCTCCCTGGAAGCGAAGATTGTCATCGACCAGACCATCTCCCGGGACGACCTCCTGAGGAAACTGGTCTTTCTGCAATACACGCGCAACGACCTGGCGCCGGAGCGTGGGCAGTTCCGTGCCTCGGGGGACACGGTGGAGGTCTATCTTTCCCACCGGGAGGACTATCTGGAAATCCAATTCTGGGGCGACTCCATCGAGAGCATGTGCTATCGGAATGTCATGACCCACACCCTGGTGGAGAGGACCGATTCGGCCATCATCTTCCCCTGCAAGCTCTTTGTCACCAGCAAGGAGAAGATGGAGGCTGCGCGGAGGGCCATCCAGGAGGAACTCCGGGAGCAGGTGCGGGACTTTGAGGAGCGCAACAAACTGGTGGAGGCCCAGCGCATCCACCAGCGCACCACCTACGACCTGGAAATGCTCCAGGAAGTGGGCTACTGCCAGGGCATCGAAAACTATTCCCGGCATCTTTCCGCCCGGGAACCCGGAAGCCGCCCCTTCACCCTCATCGACTATTTTCCCCGGGAGGGCTTCCTCACCATCATCGATGAATCCCATGTCACCCTCCCCCAGCTCCACGCCATGCAGAACGCCGACAGGAACCGGAAAATGGTCCTGGTGGAAAACGGGTTCCGGCTGCCCTCCGCCCTGGACAACCGCCCCCTGACCTACAATGAGTTCCGCTCCCTCCAGCAAAATGTCATCTTCGTCTCCGCCACCCCAGGCGCCTACGAACTCTCCCTCACACAGCCCGTCCGCCAAATCATCCGCCCCACGGGACTCCTGGACCCCAAGGTGGAGGTGCGCCCCCTGGCAGGACAGGTGGACGACGCCATCGAGGAAATCCGCCGCATGGCGGAGAAGAAAGAGCGGGTTTTGGTAACCACCCTCACCAAGCGGATGGCCGAGGAACTGTCGGAATATCTCCGCAAGGTGGGGCTGGAAAGCCGCTACCTGCACTCCGACCTGGATGCCCTGGAACGGGTGGAAATCATCCGGGGTCTGCGGGCGGGGGATTTCGACTGCCTGGTAGGCATCAATCTCCTGCGGGAGGGACTGGATTTGCCCGAAGTGGCCCTGGTCATGGTCATGGACGCGGACAAGGAGGGCTTCCTGCGCAGCGCCTCCAGCCTGATCCAGACCGCCGGGCGCGCGGCGCGCAATGCGGAGGGACGGGTCATCCTCTATGCGGATGTCATCACCGATTCCATCCAGCGCCTGCTCCAGGAGACGGAAGAGCGCCGGGAAAGGCAGATGGCCTTCAACCAGGCGCATGGCATCACCCCCAAAACCATCCGGCGCGCCGTGCAGGCCAGCCTCCATGTGGCGGAGGAGGCCAAGGACAAAGTGGCCAGCGTCCTGCGGAAACATGGACAGGGCGTCTCGGAGGAGGAGGCGGAATACCAATACGACCTCACCGAGGCAAAACGGCAGTTGGAGGAGGAGATGCAGCAGGCGGCGGATGCCCTGGAATTCGAACGGGCCGCCATGCTGCGCGACCAACTCTACGAATTGGAAAAGGGGAAAAAGCCACGCCCCGCCGCAACCCCCAGGAAATCCAGGAAAAAAAGCCGCCAATGACCCCGGCAACGCACCGCCCTGCCCCGTAAAGGGAAAAATCTCCCCGCCGTCCCTTCCTTTCCGGAGAGCACCCCGTCTTTAGGACAATGGATCCGGCACAATGTGTCAAGGAATCATCTATTGAGCCTATGTTCCCGCAACCGCTGTGCTCCCCGAAAGAAATTAAGCATCAATAAACCGCAACATTAGGTTTCTAGAACCTCTAGAATTTCTAGATTTCCTCAAGGGTCATCTTGTCGGTCCCATGGGGGCTTCCGTGTCTTCCAGGGTCCAGGTGCGCAGGATCGTTCCGTCCTGGGGGAGGGAGAACCTCTTGATTTTCCCGGGCACTTTGGGGGAATGGAGGGTCACGGTGCCGGCCAGGCCGTGGATTTTCAGCGTAGCCTGGTGGGGTTCCAGGGATTCCACCTCCAGATGGAGTTCCGGAGTAGCTTCCAGGACGGCGAAGGGGAGGATGGTGAGAATGTGGGGGGTCTGCTCCTTGACGGACAGAGAGAAATGCAAGGCGGGGGTGTGGATTTCCACCTGTTTTTCATTGCCGGTGCTCGTCCAATCGGTATTGAGGAGCATGAGGCTTCGGGCGCCGGATTCCTCCTCCCACCGGGTCCAGAAGACTTCCCGGGAGGGATCCACCACATATTCCTCTGGGAGATTGCGTTGTGCCAAGAATGCAATCCAGGAGGCGGCGAGGGATTGGAGTGCCTCATGTCCGGGGTATGCCCAGGCGGCCAGGAGGTAGACCGTTCCTTTTCCCAGGCGGTGTTTCAGCACCAGGGGGGCATTGGTGGAGGCGTCCCAGGCCACCACTTGGGCGCCATGGAGTTCCAGGCAAGCCAGTCGGCAGGGTCCGTCCTCCTGGGGATGGGAGCTGGGGGCGGAGGAGAGTTCCGGCTGGGGGAACTCTTCCCGGCTGGGGGCGTTCCATTGGCCGGAGTATTCCATTCCCGGCCCCTGCACCTTCACGCCGCACAATTCCGAGAGGTCTCCCTGGTTCCAGAGAGCCAGATCCTCCATGTCCCGGAGGAACTCACGGCGGAGATGGGTGCTGAATTGGGGGAGTCCTGTGAAGAGGGTGCCGCCCTTTTGGACGAAGTCCTTCAACTTCTGGTAGTCCTGGGGAATCATGGTGTTCCAGCCTAGATTCAGGAGCAGGCGATAGCGTTGGAGCGCCGATGCCTCGGCCTCGGCGGGGAGCTGGTCGAAATCCCCGTAGGGGGTGCCGGAGAAGAAGAAGCGTCGTTTTCCGTATTGTTGCCGGAGGGGGTGCGTGCTTGCGCCGGGCATGAGGACATCCAGGAGCTGCCGGCATTTTTCCGGCTGTCGATGTCCCCATTCCGGGGCGTCGTTTCCGAAGAGTCCCCACACGGAGTAGTCGGGGGTTTGCTCCGTGTCGCAGATGAAGCCATTGAAGGGGGCGGCATAGCGTCCCTCCCAGAAGGCGATGCTACGGCGGTTTTTTCCCTGCCGGGGATGGGTCTTCACGAAGCGGAAGAACTGCCGGGTCATCTCCCGCTTTCCCTTGGTGAGGGCATCGTCCCAGCACTGTCGTTCCTCCTTGAAGAGCAGGAAGAGAGAATCCTCCTCGTAGATCATGGAGGCCCCCATCATCCAAGGTTGGAAGAGGGAGAGGAAATACTGTCCCAGATGGGTGAGGAAGTAGGGTTGGACGGCATGTTGGATGGCGATATGGACGCCCCATTCCCCGGATCCCAGAGTTTCGGCGGCGGCCCGGGCCAGGGAGCAGAGATGCTGAGTATGGGGCACCATGGTCTCGGTGCGGATGAAGTCGATGCCCGCCAGATAGTCGTAGCGGTGTCCTCCGGCGGCGTCCCCGAAGGCGGTGCGGGGGGAAGCCTGGCGGATTTTTTCCACGGCCAGTCGGAGATATTGGACATAGTGTTCGCTGGCCTCCTTCATATCCTGGGAGGCCCAGGGGGCCTTGGGATCCCGGGCATAGACCGCCCCGGGATATTCGTGGTAGCCGGCGGAGTGGAAAGCCTTTCCCGCCCCCCGGATCAAGGCGCCGGACTCGAATTGATTGGCGGCCTCCACATGGATGCCGTGCGCTTGGCAGAAGCGTCCCCACCGTTCCAAGAGGGTGTCAGGCACATCCAGGGAATCATAGCCCGTGGGTCCCCGCCAACGGAAGTTCCGGAAGACCACAAGATTTCCCAGGCGGGTGCGCCAGGTATAGTCCAAGAGCCAATCCATGAAGCCGTTGTCATCATGGGGCACCACGGTCATGTCGTAGCCCACCGTGACGGGGATGGCCTCCTCTTTCGTGGCATAGATGGCGGGGAGGATTTCCTGGGAGGTGCCTGCGGTGAACCTCACATTCGTCTGGGGCTCCCGGATTTGAAAAGGGAACTCATTCCAGCCTGGCTGGAGGGCCAGGGTGGTTTCCCCGCCCGGCCAACGGATGGTTTCGGTGCAGGGATGGGTGGCGAAGAGTCGTCCCTGGAGGGGTTCCTCCGCCAATCCCCAGGCGGGCAGAGAGAATTGGAGATGATTCCGGCGTTGTTGCCGGAGAGTAAGGCGGCTGAAGAGGAGAGGATGCTCCGGATTTTGGTTGCGGAGAGTCAGGGTATGGGCCCCCGGCTCTGCCGGGAAGGTCACCCAGAGATCCTCCAGCAGTTGCATGAAATTGTCGTGTTCCCGGAAATAGTGGGTGAGGGAAGCCACGGGAGCGCCGTCGCACTGGAGTTCCAGGGTATATGTCTCGTGGATCTGGCGTTCCTGTCCCGGCGTGTAGGCAGGGGCGGCCATGGCCTGGATATGAAGGAGATTCTCCTGGAAGTCCGTGGTTTTCTCGGGGATGGTCACCGGGAGGGAGAAGGACTC
>JAEDNB010000017.1 GCA_016302725.1 Lentisphaeria bacterium | reverse complement strand
ATATCGGCAACATCCGTGCCGCCATCTTCAACTGGCTCTTTGCCCGCCACGAGGGGGGTGTCTTCCTCCTGCGGGTGGAGGACACCGACCTGGAGCGCTCCACGCCCCAGGCCATCCAGGCGCTCCTGGAGGTCATGGAGTGGCTGGGGCTGGACTATGACGAACCTATCTTCTACCAGACCACCCAGTCCGCCAGGCACTGCCAGGCGGCCCGGGAGATGCTTTCCCGGGGGCAGGCCTACGAGGACAAGAAGGGGGGGGATTCCCCCGCCATCCTCTTCCGTTTCCCCTATGACACCACGGGCGTCCCCGGCGTGGAGGTCGGGGAGGCGCAGCGGGTCCGCCTCCATGGCGATGTCCCCCTGAAGATTTCCCGCAAGGGGGTCTCCTTCGCCACGGTTTCCCCCAAGGGGAAGGCGGCCCCCATGGAGGCCACCCTGGCGGGGTATCTGGGGCTGGAGGCCTGGGATGCCCAGGGGAAGTGCCTCTTCCGCCTGGAGGAGCATCTCCCCCAGGTGGAGGCCGGCGAGGCCTTTGTCCTGGAGAACGTGTCGGAAATCACCTACCTTCGCCGCACCGTCTCCTACACGGATTTGGTGAAGGGGGTCATGACCAAGCCGCTGGATGCCCTGAAGGACTTCGTCATCATCCGTTCCGACGGCTCCCCCGTCTTCCACCTGGCCAACGTGATGGACGACATCACCCAGGGGGTCACCCACATCATCCGGGGTGACGACCACGTGGAAAACACCTTCAAGCACATCTTCCTGTTCCATGCCCTGGGGGCGCCCGTGCCCCAGTACGCCCATCTGCCCATGATTGTCAACGCCCAGGGCAAGCCCTACAGCAAGCGGGACGGGGACGCCTTCGTGGGGGATTTCCGGGAGAAGGGGTTCCTGGCGGAGGCGCTCTTCAACTATTTGAGCCTACTGGGCTGGTCTCCCGGGGACGACCGGGAGAAGATGGGCCGCCAGGAGTTGGTGGAGGCCTTCACCCTGGGGCGCTGCCTCCGCGCCCCCTCCCAGATGGACATCCACAAGTTGACGGCCCTCAACGGGCAGTACATTGCCGACCTGGAGCCCTCCGCATTCCAGGGGATGGCCCTGGCGGAGGCCCGGAAGGCGCCCTGGGGCGAGGAGGCCGCCCAGAGCCCCCTCTTCCCCCGGGTGGCCGCCTTCCTCCAGAGCCGGGTGAAGCGCATGGTGGACGTGCAGCAGTGGGGGTATTTCTTCCAGGAGTTGCCGGAGTGGGAGCCCAAGACCTGTGAAAAGCTTCTCAAGGCCCCGGAGGCCATCCAGGCGCTGGAGGAACTGGCCGGGCGCTGGGAGAGCCTGCCCGCCTTTGACGCCGCCTCCATCGAGGCCTCCGTGGAGGAGTGCGCCGCCGCCCACGGCATTCCCCATGGGAAATTGAACCAGCCCCTGCGGGCCGCCATCACCGGCACCGGCGTGGGCGCCGGCATCTTCGAGACCGCGGAACTCATCGGGCGGGAGCGCTGCCTGAAGCGCCTGCGGGCCTTCCCCCGTCCCCAGGCCACCCCTTGAGCCCGCGCCCATCCCCCCCTCCTGTCAACCCTCCGCCATTTCCCCCGTGGCGCGTTTGCGCCTTGCTTTGGCGAATCCCCCTGCTTTTCCTTCCCCCAGGCTGGACGGCCGATGGGAATCCCTGAGTGGGGGGCGCGCCGCCCAGGAGTGGGGGATGTCCCGCCTTCCCGCCCCGGGGCATTCGGCATGAATCCCCTTTCCGGGAGAAGAGCGGGGGAGGGCGCTTCCCCTCCGTTCCCCGCCTCGCCTCCCTCGTACTATCCCCTTTCCGCCCCAGGAGAATATTCCCCCTATGGAAGAGAAGCCCTCCCTGCCCGTCGTGGCCATCGTGGGACGCCCCAACGTGGGCAAGTCCGCCCTGTTCAACGCCATCCTCCGCCGTCGCCTTTCCATTGTCCACGAGCAAAGTGGCGTCACCCGGGACTGCGTCGCCTCCCCCGCCGCCTATCGGGGCAAGCGTTTTCTGCTGGTGGACACGGGGGGGCTGGGCACCTGGAACGGGGACAAGAAGATTGACCTTTTCGACGGCATGATCCGGGAGCAGGTCACGGAAATCATCCGGGATGCCGCCTGCCTGGTCTGGGTGGTGAACTGCCTGGACGGGGTGACGCCCCAGGACGAGGAGGTGGGCGCCTTCCTGCGCAAGGCGGGAAAGCCCCTCATCCTTTGCGCCAACAAGGCGGACAACCGGGAACTGGTGCAGTCCGCCCATGGGCTCTTTGGCTCCCTGGGGGTGCGGGACCTCTTCCCCACCACCTGCACCCACTCCCATGGCATCGACGCCCTCCTGCGGCACCTCTCCTCCCTCCTGCCGGAGCCTCCCCCCCAGGAAGAGGAGGAAAAGCCCCTCCGCCTGGCGGTGGTGGGGCGCCCCAACGTGGGCAAGTCCTCCCTGGTCAACCGACTGCTGGGAAAGGACCGGATGATGGTCTCCGACATCGCCGGGACCACCCGGGACGCCGTGGATTTGCCCGTGATTCTGAAGAAGGATGGGGAGGAGCTGCCCGTCACCCTGGTGGACACCGCCGGGCTGCGCAGAAGAGGGCAAATCTCCACGGTGGTGGAGTTCTTCAGCGCCAACCGCACGGAACTGGCCATCCGCAGCAGCGACATGGTCCTCTTCGTCCTGGATTCCCAGGAGCCCTGCACCACCCAGGAACGGCGCATCGGACGAATCATCGCCGACGCCCGGCGCCCCTGCATCATGCTGGCCAACAAGTGGGACTTGATTACCAAGGCGGGGAACAACAAGCCCAAGCTCTTCGAGGAATTTGTCCGGGAGCGCATGCCTTACATGGCCCATGCCCCCATCCTGAACATCTCCGCCGCCAACGGATTCCACGTGGACAGCCTCTTCGACCGGCTGAAAATGGTCAAGGAGCAGATGCGGGTGACCGTCCCCACGGCGGTCTTCAACCAGTTCCTCCAGGACATCCTCCAGAGAAACCCGCCCGTCTCCGTCAACGCCAGGCGCTTCAAGATCTTCTACGGCACGATGGTGCACAACCCGCCGCCCAAGTTCGTCCTCTTCGTGAACGACAAGAAACTCTGCCCCAAGAACTACGAGAACTACTTGGAAAACCGGCTCCGGGACGCCTTCTTCCCCCAGTCCGGGCTGCCCATCAACCTGGAACTGCGGAACCGCCAGGACCCTGTGGGCCGGGAGGGCGCCAGGGCCGCCGCCTCCGGGGACTACGCGAAAAAGCGGAAGTTCCACGGAACCGCCACCGGAAGGCGGTAGGCCAGGGAACGGAAGGCTGGGCCGCCGCCCCGCCCGGCGCCCCTATCCCGTCCCCGGAGGAGGGACAGGGAACCCATTTGTAACTGAATAACATATTGATAATCAATATGTTGCAATAACAGAACCCTTCTTCTCCGTCTTTCTTCCATGTTGGATTCCCAGTTTCAGGAACTCGCCTCCCGCCTTCAGGTCTTCTATGGTCGTTCCGAGGAGGACATGTATACGGAGTACGCCCCCTTGGAGATGCAGGTGGCGGTGACGGACGAGCCGGTGCCCTGGGGGGGGCGTCTTTCCCTTTCCTACCGTCCCGTGGGGGAAGGGGAGTCCTGGGGGCGGGATTGGCAGAGCGGCTGGTTTCACCTGACGGGGCGGGTGCCGGAGTCCTGGGCGGGCAGGGAGGGAGTCCTTCGGCTGAATCTGGGCGGGGAGTGCCTGATTTTCGATTCCCAGGGGAATCCCCTGTGCGGGCTGACCAACACCTCCGTCTACCATCCCGGCACCACAAAGGAGGTCTTCTACCTTCCTTCCCCGCTGAAGGGGGGAGAGGCGGTGGACCTTTGGGTGGAGGGGGCGGCCAACAACATCCTGGGGCCGGCGGACTTCGACTGGAATCCCCATGCCAGCCGCGCCCCCCATCCCAAAGGGCGTTCCACGGGCACGGTGCGCTGGGCGCGCCTTGCGCTCTGGAACAGGGACCTCCACCTCTTCCGCCTGCAGTTCTGGCAATTGTGGTATTTCCTCGAGTATCTGGGGCGTCGGGTGGGGGACTACCGGTGCCGCCTGATTCTCCACACCATGGGCAAGGCCCTGGACGCCTATCGGGGGGACCCCTCCCGGGCGGGGGAGGCCCTCAAGGTGCTCGCCCCCCTCTGGGCGCTGCGCGCCCGGGGCTCCGCCTTGAAATGCACCGCCATCGGCCATGCCCACATCGACGTGGGCTGGCTCTGGCCCGTGCGGGAGTCCATCCGGAAAGCCGCCCGCACCTTCTCCAGCCAGCTGCGCCTGATGGAGCGCCATCCCCACTATCGCTTCGGCGCCTCCCAGCCCCAGCTCTACCAGTTTGTCAAGGACAACTATCCGGGGCTCTACCAGCGCATTCGGGAGGCCGTCCATAGGGGGAAATGGGAGTGCCAGGGAGGCATGTGGGTGGAGGCCGACAACAACCTCCCCTCCGGCGAATCCCTCATCCGACAGTTCCTCCACGGAAAGAACTTCTTCCGGGACGAGTTCGGCGTGGAGGTGACCAACCTCTGGCTGCCGGACGTCTTTGGATACAACGGAAACACCCCCCAGATCATGAAAATCTGCGGGTGTGACTTCTTCCTTACCCAGAAACTCTCCTGGAACACGGTCAACAAGCCTGTGCACAACACCTTCCAGTGGCAGGGGATTGACGGCACCCGGGTGGTCACCCACTTCCCCCCGGAGAACGACTACAACTCCAGCCTGGCGACCTCCCAGTTGTGCCGTGCCCAGGACCGCCTCCAGGAATCCGCCCAGTTTCCCGAGTTCCTCTCCCTCTTTGGCATGGGGGACGGGGGGGGCGGCCCCAACGAGGAGCATCTCCTCCGGGGGGAACTTCTCCAGGACTGGGAGGGGACGCCGCGTCTCTCCTTCGGCTTTGCCCAGCCCCTCTTCGACCGCATGGTCGACCAGCGGAAGGAACTGCCCCTCTGGCAGGGGGAACTCTATTTCGAGAACCACCGCGGCACCCTCACCACACAGGCCCGCACCAAGCGTAACAACAGGAAAATCGAGGAACGCCTGGGGCAGGCGGAGGCCCTTTGCAGCCTGCTGCCTGGCGGGGAGTATCCCAGGAAGGCCCTGGACCGCCTCTGGAAGACGCTTTTGACCAACCAGTTCCACGACATCATCCCCGGCTCCTCCATCGCCCCCGTCTACGAGCGCACCGAAAAGGAGCACGCCCAGTGCCTGGAGGAACTGGGCAACCTCATCCGCCAGGCGGGCAAGGCCCTCTTGACGCCAGACGGGAGTGCGGTCGCCTTCTTCAACGCCCTCTCCACCCCCTATGCCAGGCCCCTGGAGATTCCCTCCGGGGCGGAAGGGGAGGGGGTCTGGACCGACCTCCAGGGCAATCCCGTGCCCGCCCAGCGGGAATCCACGGGGCGCCTGCTGGTGCAGGCCACCGTGCCCGCCTGGGGTTTCCTGACCTTGCGGAGGGGGCCTGGCGCAGCCGCCGTGGACTGCCGCCGGGACAGTGAACTTGTGCTGGAGAACGAAGAGGTGTCCTGCCGCTTTGACGAACAGGGGCGCCTCCTTTCCCTGTGGGACCGGAAGGAGGGGAGGGAACTGCTTGCCGCCCCGGGCAATCTCTTCCGCCTCTTCCATGACGAAACCGCCATCTACGACGCCTGGAATGTGGATCCCTGGTACCGGGGCGAGGAGATTCCCTGGGCGCCCTCCATCCTGCGTCCCGCCTTCCGGGAGACCGGGGCGGTGCGCAGCGTGCTGCGCTTCTCCCTGGGCTTCCTCTCCTCCCGGGTGGACCTGGCGGTTTCCCTGGGCAGGGAAGGGCGACGCCTGGAGTTCCAGGCGGCCATCCAATGGCACGAGAGCCACACCATGCTGCGGGTGGCCTTCCCCACCACGGTGGTGAGCGACCAGGCCTCCTTCCAGATCCAGTATGGCGTCATGAAGCGGGCCACCCATGTCAACACCAGTTGGGAGCAGGTCCAGTTCGAGGTGTGTGCCCACAAATTCGTGGACCTCTCCGACAAGGAGAGGGGCGTCGCCCTGCTGAACGACGGCAAATTCGGGCACAGTGTCCGGGGCGGCGAGATGGAGCTCAATCTCCTTCGCTCCCCCAAGTGGCCGGATTACCAGGCGGACCAGGGGCTCCAGGAGGTCGCCTACGCCCTCCTGCCCCACACGGGCACCCTGGCGGAGTCCCCCGTCCTTGGGGAGGCCGCCCAGCTCAACCGGGCGCCCTGTGCCTTCCCCGGCCTCTCCGCCGACGGCTTCTCCCTGCCCCTGGAGGTGACAGGGGAGGGCGTCTCCTGGGAAGTCCTCAAGCGGGCCGAGGCCTCCGACGACCGCATTCTCCGCATTGTGGAGACCCGGGGACGCCACGCCCAGGGCCGTCTTGCCCTGAAGGGCGCACTGCGCGGATGCCGGCCCCTCCGCATGGACGCCTTGGAATGGGAGGATGGGGAGCCCCTGGAGGCGGACGCCCAGGGGGGCTACCCCTTCGCCCTGGCCCCCTACCAAATCCTTACCCTCTGCCTGCCCCAGGAGGCGCCCCTCCCGGAAATCATCCTGGCCTCCGCCTCCCCCCGGCGAAAGGAACTCCTGGCAGAGCGGGGCGTCCTCTTCCTGGCGGAGCCCGCCCAGGCTCCCGAGGAACCCTGGGACGGGGAAGTGCCCCCTGGGGAATACGCCCGGGGCCTCTCTGCCCGGAAGGCCCTGGAAGTCTCCCGCAGGCACCCGGGAAAGATTACATTGGGAGCGGATACCCTGGTCACCCTGGAGGGGCGCATCTACGGCAAGCCGCGCACCATGGAGGAGGCGGAGGAGATGCTGAAGGCCTTCTCCGGCAAGAGCCACCAGGTCATTACCGGCGTCACCCTGGCCAGGGATGGACAGCTCCTCCGCAGTTGGCAGGTCGCCACCCGCGTCCGCTTCCGTTCCCTGGACGAGGGGGAAATCCGCCGCTATCTTTCCCTGATCCAGCCCCTGGACAAGGCCGGCGCCTACGCCATCCAGGAACATGGAGACCTTGTCGTGGAGGAGATCCGCGGCCTCTTCTCCAATGTAGTCGGCCTCCCCGTGGAGCAGATCCTGCCCATGCTCCGGAGCCTCGCTGCGCCCCGCCCCTAGCCTCATTTCCCTCCTTTCCCCTATGACAAACTCCACCATGGATTTTCTTGACCCGGTCGTCCTGCGACTGGAGGAGACCTTCCGGGACGGACAGGCCGTCTCCTACAGCGACGGCCTGGGACTCCCCCGCCGGGAACGGGTCCTCCGCCTCCTGGAGGAACTCCTGGAGATCCTCTTCCCCGGGTATTCCGGGCACGCCGACTTCTACCGCTCCTCCCTCATGGGAAGCCTGGCGGGCCGCCTCCCCGGGCTCTACCAGGCCCTGGGCCAGGAACTGACCCTGGCCCTGGAATACCTCGCCCGCGCCACCGGAAGCCACGTCGACGCCGCCCAGGAGGCGCAGAAGGTCGCCCGGCATCTCCTGGAATCCCTCCCCGGAATCCGGACACTGCTTAAACTGGACTGCCAGGCCGCCCTGGACGGAGACCCCGCCACCCGCTCCCTGGATGAAATCATCCTGGCCTATCCGGGCTTCAAGGCCATCGCCGTCCACCGCATCGCCCATGTACTCTACAAGGCCGGGATTCCCCTGGTGCCCAGGATCATGAGCGAACATGCCCATGCCGCCACCGGCATTGACATCCATCCCGGCGCCACCATCGGCAAGAGTTTCTTCATCGACCACGGGACGGGGGTGGTCATCGGGGAGACCTCGGTGCTGGGGGACAACGTGAAGCTCTACCAGGGCGTCACCCTGGGGGCGCTTTCCTTCCCCAAGGACGGCTGCGGGCGTCTCATCAAGGGCAGCAAGCGCCATCCCAACCTGGAGGACAATGTGACCGTCTACGCCGGGGCCACCATCCTGGGAGACGTCACCATCGCCCACCACAGCGTCATCGGCGGCAACGTGTGGCTCACCGAATCCATCCACGAACCCTACAGCCGCGTCCTCTTCTCCCCTGCGGAACTCCAGATCAAGGTCCGTCGGGGAAGCCATCTCTAGGCAGCCCCCCGGCCCCCATACTCCCTTCCCTAGCCCCATCCCCCCAAAAATCCTTCCCATGAACGAAAATCAATTCAAGGAAACCTTGAGCCGGCTGGAGTTCTTCTTCGCCCGCTCCGAGGAGGATATGTTCCAGGAGTACGCCCCCCTGGAGGCACAGATTGCCGTCACCGCCGAGCCCGTTCCCTGGGAGAAGCGGGAAAGCCTGCCCTATCGTCCCCTGCAGGAAGGGGAGTGCTGGGGCAAGGACTGGGACAGCTGCTGGGTGCACGTCACGGGGACCGTTCCGGCCTCCTGGGAGGGGCAGACCCTGGTGATGCGCCTGAACCTTGGGGGGGAGGCCTTGGTCTTTGACGGGGACGGGGTCCCCCTTTGCGGCCTGACGGACCACTCCCTCTTCGCCAATTTCTTCGTGAAGGACACCTTCTTCTTCCCCCAGCCCGCCAAGGCGGGTCAGAAAGTGGACTTCTGGGTGGAGGGGGTTTCCAGCAACATCCAGGGGAAGCCTGACTTTCCCTGGGCGCCCCATGTGAGCCGGGAGCTCCATCCGGAGGGGCAGTCCCATCCCGTGGTGCGCCATCTGCGCCTGGCCACCTTCCGGGAGGAACTCTACCGCTTCCGCATGGAGTTCCACCAACTCCAGAATCTCCTGAAGGTCTACTACAAGGGGGATGGGACCAAATACCGTCCCCGCCAGTTGGCCCGGGGGCTTTGCCTGGCCCTGGACGCCTACTGCGGCAATCCCGACAATGCCGCCAAGGCCCGGAAGGCCCTCCGCCCCTTCCTCCAGCTGCCCGCCTGTGCCTCCGCCCTGAAATGCACCGCCATTGGCCATGCCCACATTGACGTGGGCTGGCTCTGGCCCGTGCGGGAGTCCATCCGCAAGGCCGCGCGCACCTTCTCCAGCCAGCTCCGGCTGATGGAGCAGTTCCCCGAATACCATTTCGGCGCCTCCCAGCCCCAGCTCTACCAGTTCGTCAAGGACCACTATCCGGAACTCTACCGGCAAATCCGGGAGCGCGTCCGGGAAGGACGCTGGGAATGCCAAGGGGGCATGTGGGTGGAGGCCGACAACAACCTCCCCTCCGGCGAATCCCTCATCCGCCAGTTCCTCCACGGAAAGAACTTCTTCCGGGACGAATTCGGCGTGGAGGTGCGCAACCTCTGGCTGCCCGATGTCTTCGGATACAACGGAAACACTCCCCAGATCATGAAAATCTGCGGATGCGACACCTTCCTCACCCAGAAACTCTCCTGGAACGCCATCAACAAGCCCCAGCACAACACCCTCCGCTGGCAGGGCATTGACGGAACCCAGGTCTTCACCCACTTCCCCCCGGAGGACAACTACAACTCCGCCCAGGAGGCCGGATACATGGCCCTGGCCCAGGACAACTGCAAGGAATCTGCCATCTGCCCGGAGTTCGTCTGCCTCTTCGGCATTGGCGACGGCGGCGGCGGCCCCTGCCGCGACCATGTGGAGCGCTGCCTCCTCATGAAGGACATGGAGGATGTCCCCAGGATTACCATGGGCAGGGCACAGGAGGCCCTGGACCGCATGGGGAAAACCTGGGACGAACTGCCGGTCTGGCAGGGCGAGTTCTACTTTGAGAAGCACCGCGCCACCCTCACCAGCCAGGCCAGGACCAAGTTGGGCAACCGTCTCCTGGAGCAGAAGTTGGTGCAGACGGAGGCCCTTTGCAGCCTCCTGCCCCCCGGGGAGTATCCCCGCAAGGCCTTGGACAGAATCTGGAAGACCTTGCTTCTCAACCAATTCCATGACATCATCCCGGGCTCTTCCATCCGCCTGGTCTATGAACGCACCCAGAAGGAGCACCAGGAATGCCTGGCGGAACTTGACCGCCTCCAGGAAAAGGCCGCCCAGGGCCTGCTGGCCCGGCGGGAGAATTCCCTGACCCTCTTCAACAGCCTGCCCGCCCCCTACCGGCGCCCGGTTGAACTGCCCGCCCAATGGGCCGAGGGGAGGGTCACCACCACCGACGGCAGAGCCGTCCCCCTCCAGGTGGAGGCGGACGGGCGCCTCTTCGCCGCCCTGGAAATCCCCCCCTTCTCCTTCCTGACCCTCCATCGGGATCCCAAGGGAAAGAGCAATGCCGAGCACACCCGGCGGGACGAACGGCTCCTCCTGGACAATTCCCGCCTCTCCGCCCGCTTCTCCCCGGATGGGCAAATCCAGGAACTGGTTCCCGAAGGAGGCGTGAACTGCCTCAAGGCGCCGGGCAACGCCCTCTCCCTCTACCATGACGACCCCGCGGAATACGACGCCTGGGATCTGGACCCCTGGTTCCGCACCCAGAAGACCGACCAGGCGCATCCCCTCCCCGGAAAGGCCCCCTGGCGGGAGTGCGGCCCTGTCCGCAGCCTCCTCCATTTCTCCCTGGGCACCGGGGTCTCCACCCTGGAACAGGAGATCTCCCTGGCGATGGACGGGGAAACCCTGGAATTCCACACCGTGGTGGACTGGAAGGAAGGCCGCAAACTCCTGAAGGCTGCCTTCCCCACCACCATCCAGAACTCCTGGGCCACCTACGACATCCAGTACGGGCAGATCCGCCGCCCCACCCACACCAACACCAGTTGGGACGAGGTGCAGTTCGAGGTGTGCGCCCACCGGTACGCCGACCTCTCCACCGAGGAGGGAGGGTTCGCCCTCCTGAACAATGGGAAATACGGGCACTGCATCCGGGACGGCGTGCTGGAAATCAGCCTGTTGCGCGCCCCCAAGTGGCCGGACTACACCGCCGACCTGGGGCGCCAGGAGTTCACCTACGCCATCCAGCCCCACGGACAGCCCCTGGAGGACAGCGGCGTCCAGTCGGAGGCCGCCCAGCTCAACCGGCCTCCTGCCTGCTACCTTGGGCTTGAGGCCCCGGCGGCCCTGGGGCTTCCCTTCACCTTGGAAGGGGAGGGCTTCACCCTGGAGGTGGTCAAGCGGGGCGAAAAGTCCGACGACCTCTATCTGCGCCTGGTGGAAAGCCATGGAAAGCATGCGAAGGGCGCCCTGCGCCTTGCCCCCGGCGCTCCCGTGGGAAAGGTCGCCGTGAGCGATGCCATGGAGTGGAATGAACTGGAGGCCCTCCCCCTGCAGGAGGGAAGATGCGCATTCTCCCTGCATCCCTACCAAATCCTCACCCTGAAGCTGTCCCGGTAGCCCCATGGTATCCGACCCCAAGAAGAAAGGAACGCCCGGGCCTGCCCAGGACAGGCAGACCTCCGTGGACGGTGTCCTCTCCATTGCCCGGGAGAAGCCCCACAACACCGATGCGGAGATGGCCATCCTGGGCGCCATGCTCACGGACCCCAATGCCGCCTCCGCCGCCATGGCGGCGCTGAATTTCGACGGTGCCTTCTACCAGCAGGCCCACCAGTTGATTTTCAATGCCATGGTCTCCCTCACCGGGGATGCGGGGGCGCAAGGGGGAGTGGATGCCGTGGTCCTGGCGGACTGCCTCCAGAAGAGCGGGCAGTTGGAACTGGTAGGGGGCATCAGCTACCTTCAGATGCTGATGGACAAGGTGCCCACCGCGGCCTTCATCGACAGGCATGTGGAAATCGTGCGCCAATGCGCCGTCCTCCGGAAAATCATCGCCACCTGTTCGGAGACCATCCTGCGGTGCTTTGAGCATCAGGGGAAGGCGGAGGAACTTCTGGACACCGTGGAGCAGCAGGTGCTGGAAGTCAGCCGGATGAACGAGAAGAAGGATTTCCTGGGGGTTGACGGCCTGGTGGACAAGGCGATGGCCTACATCATCAAGCTGATCAACAAGACCGAGGACGGGACGGCCAGCATCCCCACTGGATACGATGTGCTGGACCGCTCCATGACCGGCGGCCTCCAGAAGGGGATGCTCTTCGTCCTGGCGGCCCGCCCCTCCATCGGCAAGACCGCCCTGGCCTTGAACATGGCCTACAACATCGGCGTGACCAACAAGGTGCCAGTCGGCTTCTTCTCCCTGGAAATGTCCGCCGAGCAATTGACCCTGCGCATGATTTCCTCCGGCTCCCGGGTGAACATCTCCGGGCTGGCCTACCAGTCCGAGCACTCCCAGGATGACCTCAAGCGCATCAAGATGACCTGCACCCATCTGCGGGAATCCCATTTCTACATTGACGAGACCGGCGGAATCGACATCCTGGAGTTGCGTTCCAAGGCCCGCCGCATGGTGGAGAACCATCACGTGGAGGTGATTTTCATCGACTATCTCCAGTTGATTACCATCAACACCGGGAACCGCAACGCCAGCCGGGAAAACGACGTGGCCCGGATTTCCGGCGCCTTGAAGGCGTTGGCCAAGGAGCTGGACATCCCCATCGTGGTGCTGGCGCAGGTCAACCGTGCCGCCGAGCAGGGGGATGGGCAGCCCAAGTTGAGCAACCTCCGGGAATCCGGCGCCATTGAGCAGGATGCCGACGTGGTGGCCCTCCTCCACAGAAACCGGGAGGACCAATATGCCCAGGGGGCGGACCAGACCGGGGGACTGGACGCCGTCCTCATCATCGCCAAGAACCGGAATGGCATGACGGGCAAGCAGAACCTCACCTTCTTCCCCTACTACACCCGGTTTGACCCCCGGGAGGAGACCGTCTCCGAGGAGGATGTCCAGGCCATCCGGAAGGGATAGCCACTCCCCTCCCAAAGACACATGCATGCCCCCCCCAGGCGCGTTCGCCTCCCCCTGAACCCAACCCAACCCATCCCCTCCAGCCGACCATGATGAAAAAGTCCCTCCTTCTTCTCTTGACCGTAGGCTTCCTCCTTTCCCTGTCCGCCCAGGAAAACCTCCTTCAAAATGGAAATTTCGAGGAGGGGGACACCGGTTGGCGCCTGGTGGAAGGGGCGAATGTGGCGCGCGACTACGGCTTCAACGGCAATGGCGGCCTCAAGATTGCCCGCACCCCCGGCATGGCCTACTCCTTCGTCACCCAGCAGGTGGAACTGGTGCCCGGGCAGGTCTACCAGTTGAAGGCGCAGATCCGCGCCGAGGGAATCACCCCCGGCAACTCCTCCCTTGGCCTGGAGTTCACCGATGCCAACGGGCGCTGGCTGGGGGGCAGTTACAAGAGCGGCCCCCGGGATGGGCAGGATTGGTGGATTGTGTCCACCAACGCCTCCGTCCCCCTGAACGCCGCCCGGAGCACGGTGGTCCTCTACATCGAAAAGGGCTCCAGCGGAACTGCATACTTTGACAATGTCACCCTCTCCTCCCTGGAACAGCCCCCCCAGTTGCAGTTCGTCTACCCCGTCCAGGGGAGGATTGCCGCGGAGCGCCCCCAGGTGAAATGCAGCGTGGCCCTGATGGGCAACGTCAAGGGGGACGCCCCCTTCCAGGGTTTTTCCGTGGCCTTGGAACTCCAGGGGGCCGACGGGGCGGCGCAGGCGATGCGCCAGCCCATCCAGGGCCACGTGGCCCTCTTCCGTCCGGAGCCCCTGGCGCCGGGGCGGGTGCGTTTGACGGCCACCCTCCTGGACGGGGAGGGGCAGGCGGTGGGGGAACCCGTGGCCTGGGAGGGCGAGGCCGTGGCGGAGGCCCAGGCCATCCGTCCCCGGGGCGCCTGTGTCATCGATGAATTTGGGCGGGCCATTGTGGATGGCAAGCCCTTCCTGCCCATCGGCCTCTTCATGGCCAACTGGGACCAGCCGGAAAGCCGGGAGTTCATCAGCGATTCCGATTTCAACTGCCTCCTCTTCTACAATAGCTGGAATCTCCGCCTTGACCGCAGCACCCCCGATGGCAGCCTGGAGGCCCTGGAAGAGGCCTTGGACGACCTGGACGCACGTGGCCTCAAGACCATCTTTTCCCTCAAGGACTTCTATGAACTGCCCCGGTTCGCCGCCTACCTGGAGCATGCGCAGAAGAAAGTGGGCGTGGAGAGCGCCCAGGAACTGGTGGACCTGCTGGTGACCCGCTTCCGGGAACATCCCTCTCTCCTGGCCTGGTACAACAACGACGAACTCCCCCTCGCCGACCTCCAGAAGGCGGCGGACCGCCGGGCGTTCATCAATGCCAAGGACCCCCACCATCCCGTCTGGGGAGTCCTCTGCGATTTCCTGGAAACCCCCTTCTTCGGCAGCACCTGCGACGTGGTGGGCGTGGACCCCTATCCCATCGGCAAGGAAAAGGTCTCCCAACAGAGACGCACCCTGGAGGCCATGGAGGCGGTGGACCAGGGGAGCCAGCCCTTCTGGGCAGTCCCCCAGGTCTTCAACTGGGCCGTCTACCAGGCCCGCACCACCCCGGAACGATTCGGGGAATGGATCCAGCCCCGCCCCTCCCAGATGCGGGGAATCATCCTCCTGGAGGCGCTCCGGGGGGCCAGGGGATTCGTCTTCTATTCCTTCTTCGACCTCAAACGGGCCAGCGAGGAGGCGGAGCGCTTCCAGGGCATGACGCCCCAGAGCCGGGAGGATTTCCTCTGGCACTGGCAGGAATGCAAGGAACTGGCCACCATGCTCAAGGGGCTCTCCCCATGGCTCCTCTCCCGCCAAGGGCCCACCCGTCAGCCCCTGGAGGTGAAGGCCGGAGAGGTCCAAGCCGCCTCCTTCCAGCGGGATGAGGACGGCATGCCCGCCCTGGTCATCGCCTCCATCGGCCCGGAGAATGTGGATGCCATCCTGCGCCTCCCCCAGGGCTTCCCTCCCATGGAGGCCCTCTACGGACACGCCCGGGAAACCGCCCCAGGGGTCTGGCATCTCTCCGGAAACGACATCTGGGGAGAGGTGCTCCTGCCCAGAAGATAGGATGGCACACCTCCCTTTTCGCCAGCCGTGAAGGATACCCCCCCATTGGAACAGGAAAACCGCCGCCCCGCCGCCACCCGGGGCATGGGAAGGGGGCTCTTTTCTTCCACTACGGGTATCCTCCTGGGCCGGGTCACCGGTCTGCTGCGGGATATCTGCAGCGCGGCCTTCTGGGGGGCCACGGGTATCCCCCAGGCCGCCTACAACACCGCCTTCGCCGTCCCCAACAGTTTCCGCATGCTCCTGGGGGAGGGGGCGTTCGCCAGCGCCTTCGTCCCCATGCTTTCCGGCCATTTGGAGAAGGGGGACCAGGAGAAGGCCTGGCGCCTGGCCCGCCGGGCCATTACCTTGCAGGCGCTGGTCTTGCTGGTGCCCACCCTGCTGCTGGGGGTGGTGGCCGCCTGGGCCGCAGGAAGCCGCCTGGTGCCCCACGAGACCACACGCGTCACCCTGCGGCTCCTGCCTGTCCTCATGCCCTTTTCCGTGCTGGTGTGTGCGGCAGGCGCCTTCGCCTCCCTCCTCAGCCTCCTCCACTCCTTCTTCCTGGCCACCACGGCGCAAAGCATCTTCAACATGGTCCAGGTGGCCTCCCTCCTGCTCCTGGGATGGGGCTGGACAAACCAGGACGAAACGGCCCTGTGGCTCTATTGCGCCAGCACTCTCCTGGGGGGATTCCTCCAACTCCTCTTCCTAATGGCGGCCTGCCGGCGCCACGGCTTCCGCTTCCACTGGGACCTGAACTGGCGTGACCCCGAGGTGCGGCTCCTCTGCCGACGCATCCTCCCCGGCCTGGTGGGCGCTGGCTTGATGCAACTGAACAGCCTGGTGGACAAGGGACTGGGGCTTTGGCTGGGCGCCGCCGCCATCGGGGCGCTCTCCTACTCCCAGAGACTCGTCTATCTGCCCGTGGGACTCTTCGGCGCCGCCATGGGAATGGTCGCCTTGCCGGCGCTTTCCCGTGCCCAGGCCCGGGGAGACGCCCGGGAAATCCGGGAGGGGCTGGACTATGCCCTGGGAATGGTCCTCTTCCTGGCCTTGCCCTGCACCGCCTTCCTCCTGGTTTTCGGGCGGGAGGTCATCCAATTCCTCTTCGCCCGGGGCGCCTTTGGGCAGGAGGCCGTCCAGGAGACCGCCTATGCCCTCCATTTCTACCTGGCGGGGGTGCCCGCCTTCTGCTGCGCCAAGGTGGTCACCAACCCCTTCTATGC
Source organism: Lentisphaeria bacterium (assembly GCA_016302725.1). Classification (GTDB taxonomy): domain Bacteria; phylum Verrucomicrobiota; class Lentisphaeria; order Oligosphaerales; family Oligosphaeraceae; genus UBA1724. The sequence continues at coordinate 3,598 of JAEDNB010000017.1, read as the reverse complement.
CCGCAAGGACACCCTCACCCCCATGAAGGTCTCCCTGTCCTTCCTGGGGGTGAACCTCCTCCTGAACCTCCTCCTGATGCCCTTCCTCCGCCAGGGCGGCCTGGCCCTCTCCACCAGCCTATGCTCCTGGGCGCAGGTGGGGCTCCTCCTGGCCCTCAACCAGCGCCATCTCCCCCAGTGGTCCTTCCGCCCCTTCCTCCGCACCCTCCTCCTCCTCGCCCCCGCCGCCCTCCTGGCCGCCTGGGGAGCCCGCTGGGTGACGCAGGCACTCCTTCCGGAGGCGCTTCCCCCACCCCTTTCCCGGGGGCTCCTCCTCCTCTTTGGCGCCGCGGCCACCTCCGCCCTCTATCTCCTCCTCTCCCTCGCCCTGGGAAGAAGGGAGCCGAGGGAGGTGTTGCGTAGCCTCCGCCGCCACCGTCCCCCTCGGGAAAAGGGAAAGACCCCGCCTACCTGCTGAAAAAATGGACTATTTCTCCGATCTGGATTTTGTCTGTGCAGGCTCTTTGATGAATCGGAACCTTTGGAACAAGGGGCGCTATTTCGACGGCTATTTCGGGCTGCAATACATCTACAAGGGGCGTTTGCTGGTGCAGGTCAACGACGGCCAGATGGAGACCTTGCTGGCCCCCGCCGCCTTCATCACCTTCCCCGGGGCCCGCTGGCATTATGGACCGTCCCCGGAACAGGAGGTGGAACACTCCTGGCTCTGCTTCCAGGGAGAACGGGTGCAACGCTATCTGAAATCAGGGCTGCTCGCCTTGAAGGCCAGCGATGTGGGCATCCCCATCCGGGAGGGGGATCATTTCCACCTCCTCCTCAAAACCGCCATCCGACTTTTCCAGCAGGGACAGGACAATCCCATCCTCCACGGGAAAATGGTCCTCCTCCTGGAAGAACTCCTCCTGGAGGCCTCCGAGGCAAACCTCGCCCTCCAGGAAAGGGATGTACTCTCCCTCCACGGAAATCGCATCCATGCCCTCATGGACAAACTCTCCGCAAACCCGGAACATCCCTGGGACTTCCCCAAGGAGGCGCAAAGGCTCTCCCTCTCCTATGTCCATTTCCGTAAACTCTTCCGGCAAATCAGCGGACTGCCCCCGGGACAATTCCTGAGGCGCTGCCGGTTGAAAAAAGCGGAAACCCTCCTCGCCACCACTGAAGAACGATGCGGGGAGGTGGCGCAACACTCCGGATTCCCCGACCAGGCACAGTTCTGCCGCATCTTCCGGCAAAAATACTCCTTCTCACCCCTGGAATACCGAAAGCGATTCGCCGGTTTCCGGATGGAGTGACCAGCGGGATTGCATAATCCGAAATCCGAAGTCCGAAATCCAGATTCCAGAAAGGGGACGGCTGAAGGAGCTGATCATCCGGTAATCCCCAGGGCAGCGCAGCCTAACGCGCCGCCTCCCCCGGCATGCGGGGCATGTGCGACATCTCCCTGGCTTGCGGATTGGACGCTTACGCAGGATTAAACGCACCCCCCCGCTTTGCAGGATTCCATGCACAAAAAGCATGCGTTTGCCTTTTCCAGTTACAACGAACCAAAGACACCACCATGCAACACCCCCAGGATTATGGTCTGATTGAACGCTTACGACGGAGTCCCCTCTTCCTGGTCAGGGGCGAGACCGGCCGTAGGGAAGTCGGGCAGTTCTTCTTTCCCAAGGAAAGCAAGCCTGCTGTGCTGTGTGGCTTTCCCCCTGCCTTGCGAAGATAACCCAGGCAAGCTTGGCTCCGTCGGTTTTGTCGCCAACCTGTTCGTAATCCCGGCCACTTGGAATCTCTTGCGCCTTCCTTCTCGGAACGGGCGGATTTGCCCCGGAAAGTGGACATAAATCGCTTTTTTCGTGGGCATGGCATCGGCGAAATGCCATGGGGAGGCCACAGCAAGGACGTCTCAGGACAGGAAAGGCGTTAAACCCGCCAGGCGAAGCCTGTCTCTTGCCGAGGCAAGGCAGAGGAATCCGAAGACACTCAATCTTCGTCCATGCCGACGTCTTGACAAGGGAGCGTTGCTGGGGTGTCCCCATTCGGGTGGCTCAGTCGAATTAGCGAAGTCATTTCCTCCTGCGTGTCTCGATTTTTTCCTTTGGGATGTGGTACATTTATGGGAAAGCGCGTGCGGGAGGGCAGATGTTGCCCCCGTGCGCCCTGGCATTCATCATCACGCGGAGAAGAAACGATGGGCAGCAAGATACGGGTGACCATTTGGAATGAGTTTGTGCATGAGCGCGGCAACGACAAGATGGGCGAGTGGATCCGGGGCATCTACCCGGAGGGCATCCACGGTTGCCTGGCGAAGGCGCTGGCGGCGGACGACCTGGAAATCCGCACGGCGACGCTGGACATGCCGGAGCAGGGCCTGCCGGCGGAGGTGCTCGACAACACGGATGTGTTGCTATGGTGGGGCCACTGCGCCCATGCCCAGGTGGACGATGCCCTGGTGGACCGTATCCAGGAGCGCGTTCTGCACGGCATGGGGCTCATTGTCCTGCACTCCGGGCACATGTCCAAGATTTTCCGGCGGATGATGGGCACGTCGTGCCGGCTGCATTGGCGGGAGGCAGGCGAGCGGGAGCGCGTGTGGACGGTGGATCCGTTCCATCCCATCGCCCAGGGCGTTCCCGAGTCCTTCGCCATCCCGCACACGGAGATGTATGGCGAGCGCTTCGACATCCCTCAGGACGGCCACATCGTCTTCCTCTCCTGGTACGAGGGCGGCAACGTCTTCCGCTCGGGCGTCGCATTCCAGCGTGACGCCGGCCACATCTTCTATTTCTCGCCCGGTCATGAGACGTATCCCATCTACCATGATCCCAACGTCCAGCGGGTCATTGGCAACGCCGTCCGCTGGGCGGCGCCCGCGAACGGCATCCTGCCGGGGCGCGTCACTCGTCAGCGCGACTCCCTCGAGCCCATTACCACCCGCGATCCCATGGCCCAACTCGACACTTCCGAACTTCACAAGGCACTCTGATCGTCGGACAAGCAAAGTAGCACCCCATCTCCCTGGCATGGGGGGAAAATCCCCCCTTTGCCATTGTCTCCCGAATGGTAACCCCAATCCCCCGGCACGGGGGCAAGCAAGATAGCATGGCAGACAAAATCCTCAACGTCGGCATCGTCGGCATCGGCCGCATCGGCGGCAACCACGCCGGAGAGATCGGCTCCTTCCCCAGCAAGTTCAAACTCGTCGCTTGCGCCGACAACGATCCGGACCGCCTTGTCAAGGAACTTCCCAAGGAACTGGAATCCGCGAGCAAGTACGGCAGCCTGGAGGCGATGCTGGAGCATCCAGGGCTGGACATGGTCACCATTGGCGTCCGCCATCCCGACCACGTTCCCATGGCCATTAAAATCATGGAGGCCGGCAAGATCGCCGTTGTCGAAAAGCCCGTCGCCACCTCGGTCTCCGAGTACGAGCATCTGCTTGCGGTGGCCAAGGAGCATCCAGGCAAACTCTTCCTCCGCCACAACCGCCGTTTTGAGGCCGCGTTCGTCAAGGTCAGGCAGCTGGTGGACTCCGGTCTCATCGGCGATGTCCAGTACATCAAGTTGTACCGCTCCGTCGGCTACTGCCGCCGCAACGACTGGA
>JAEDNB010000197.1 GCA_016302725.1 Lentisphaeria bacterium | reverse complement strand
AGGGAGTAGCCCCCCTCTGCCCCGGGAAACCAAGGCCTGGCCCTCCCGCCAGGCCCCCACCCTCCCATTTTGGCGCACAGGATGGGAAAATTTCATGTAACTACTTTGAGATAAATCATTTATGAAACTCTTTGAAACCGATTCCTACATCATTGCAGATCCCTCCCTGGCGGAAATGGGGCGCCAGGAGATTCTCATGAGCGAAAAGGAGATGCCCGGGCTGATGGAGTGCCGTCGGCAGTATGGCCCCTCCCGCCCCCTGGAGGGGCTTCGCCTGAGCGGCAGCCTACACATGACCACGGAGACGGCGGTGCTGGTGGAGACCCTGGCGGCCCTGGGCGCACAGGTGCGCTGGGCCTCCTGCAACATCTACTCCACACGGGATTCCGCCGCCGCCGCCATTGCCGCCGCCGGAATCTCCGTCTTCGCCTGGAAGGGGGAGACCCTGAAGGAATACTGGGAGAATACCCTGCGGGCGCTTACCTTCCCCGGGAACAAGGGACCCCAGCTGGTGGTGGACGACGGAGGGGACGCCACCCTTATGATTCACATGGGATACGAGGCCGAAGAGGACCCCGCCGTCCTGGAATGCGGGGCGGACGCCCATGAGGACGAGGTGGAACTCAAGGCGCTGCTGAAGCGCTGCCTCCAGGAGCGCCCTGGCTTCTGGCACCAGGTGGTGAAGGAGTGGCGGGGCTGCTCCGAGGAGACGACCACCGGGGTCCATCGCCTCTACCAGCGCCACGGCCAGGGCAAACTCCTGGTGCCCGCCATCAATGTCAACGATTCCGTCACCAAATCCAAGTTCGACAATCTCTATGGATGCCGGGAATCCCTCATGGACGGCATCAAGCGGGCCACCGACGTGATGGTGGCAGGCAAACTGGCCGTCATCTGCGGCTATGGCGACGTGGGCAAGGGGTGCGCCCAGGCCATGCGGGGGCAGGGCGCCCGGGTGGTGGTGACGGAAGTGGACCCCATCTGCGCCCTCCAGGCCGCCATGGAGGGCTATCCCGTGGTGCGCCTGGAGGAGGTGGCCTCCCAGGGGGACATCTTTGTCACCTGCACCGGTAACTGCGATGTCATCCGGGTGGACCACATGGCCGCCATGAAGGACTCCGCCATCGTCTGCAACATCGGACATTTCGACAATGAAATCCAGGTGGCCGAACTCAAACAGGTCCCCGGAATCCGGCACCAGCCCGTGAAACCCCAGGTGGACAAGTGGTTCTTCCCCGACGGACATTGCATCATCCTCCTTGCCGACGGACGGCTGGTGAACCTGGGATGCGCCACCGGACACCCCTCCTTCGTCATGAGCTGCTCCTTCACCAACCAGGTGATGGCCCAGCTGAAACTGGCCCGGGAAACCCTCCCCGTGGGGGTCTACCTCCTGGACAAGAAACTGGACGAACAGGTGGCGCGCTTCCATCTGGAGGCCCTCAATGCCCGCCTCTCCACCCTGACGGAAAAGCAGGCCGCCTACATTGGCGTGCCCGTGGAAGGGCCCTACAAGGCGGAATACTACCGCTATTGATTCCTTCCCCTGCTTTCCCCAGCCCGGCGCCCCGGGCCGCCACTCCCCTGTGCCTCCGGAACCCAGGCATGGGCCGCCCCCCCTGTCCATAGAATCCCAAGATGTACGACTTGCTTCTGAAGAATGCCCGGCTGGAGGACGGTTCCCTGCGGGACTTGGCCATCCAGGGAGGGCGGTTCGCCCGTATCGCCCCCAGCCTGGAGGAATCCGCCCGGGAATCCTTTGACTGCCGGGGCATGACCCTCCTCCCCCCCTTCTACAATGGCCATACCCATGTCGCCATGGTGCTGCTGCGGGGATATGCCGACGACCTCCCTCTCTTCCCCTGGCTCCAGGAGCATATCTGGCCGGCGGAGGCCCGCCTGACCCCGGAGGACGTGGCCGCCGGGGTGCGCCTGGCCATCCTGGAGATGATCAAGGGCGGCACGGTCTATTTCAACGACAGTTATTTCCATCTGCCTGAGACCATCCAGGCGGTGGAGGAGATGGGGGTGAGGGCCACCATCGGGCTCTTCTACCTGGACCTGGGCCAGGAGGGGCCCAGGGAACGCCTCCGCCGGCAGAACCAGGAGGTGCTTCAGCGCTGGAAGCAGGGGCATTCCTCCCGGGTGGGCCTCTCCTTGAATCCCCACGCCATCTATACCGTCCCGGAAAAGGTCCTGCGGGAAATGGGGGAACAGGCCCGCGCAGAGGGGCTTCCCATCCACATCCATCTGGCGGAGACGGAGAAGGAGTTCCAGGACTGCCAGCGGGAACACCACGGCAAAACCCCCTTCCAATATGCCTACGACTGCGGCCTGCTGACGGAACGCTCCTATCTCGCACACTGCGTCTGGATGACCGACGACGACCGGCGCCTGGCGGCGGAGACCGGCGCCATCCTGGTGGCAAACACCACCAGCAACCTGAAACTGTGCTCCGGCATCTTCGATTTCCGGGCCGCGGAACAGGCAGGATGCCGAATCGCCCTGGGAACAGACGGCTGCGCCTCCAACAACGCACACTCCATGTTCTCCGAAATGAAATTCGCCGCCTTGGCGGGTAAGTGCCGCTACGGGGACCCCACCGCCTGCCCTGCGGAAAAGGTCTTTTCCTGGGCGACGGAGGCCGGAGCGGCCTTTGTGGAGGGGGCGGGCAGAATCCAGGAGGGTGCCCTGGCGGATGCCATGCTCCTGGATCTGGAACAGCCCTACCTGGTGGGAGACTACCACCTGCGCTCCAATCTCGTCTACGCCGGAGAGAGCTCCTGCGTGGATTCCCTCCTCTGCGACGGACATTTCCTGATGCGCCACCGCTCCGTCCCCGGCGAAGGGAAAATCCTCGCCGACGCCCGGAGGGTCTGCGACAAACTCCGGAAGTTGAAGGAGGACGCCCGATGAAGACTCTGCTGGTGGTGGGATGCAGCCCCGTCTGGGAACGGGGCATGCGCTTCGAGTCCCTGGAAATGGGGGAGGTGAACCGCGCCGCGGAACACTGGGAATACCCCTCGGGAAAGGCCACCAATCTCTGCCGCGCCATCCAATGCCGGGGGGGGGACGACTGCCACGCCATCCTGCTGACCTGCCTGGGGGGAAGACGGGGCGGACGCTTCCAGGAGGCATGCCGGGAGGAGGGACTCTTCTTCCAGGCCGTGGAGTGCCGGGGGGAGACCCGCGTCTGCACCAATCTCCTCTCCCCCCAGGGAATGACGGAACTGGTGGAAGAGGCCTCCCCCCTCTCCCCGGAGGAAGGAAGCCGCTTCCTGGAAACCCTGGAACAATGCCTCCCCGATGCCGACGGCGTTGCCCTGGCGGGAAATTTTCCCCCCCATACCCCGGAGGCCTTCCCCCGGGAAATCGCCCGGCGGGTGGCCGCCCGGAAAATGCCCCTCTTCCTGGACAATTGGAGGCATTTCGAAGCCATGTCCGAGGTCTGCCCTAACCTGGTGCTGAAAATCAACCGGGGGGAATTGGGGCGTCTTGTCCCCCGCCTCCCCCTGCCGGAGGCCATGGTCGCCCTGGCGGAGCATCATCCGGGGCTGGTTCTCGGGGTCACCGATGGCCCCCAGGAGGCCTGGCTCCTGACACCGGGGCGAAAAGCCCCCCTCCCTTTCCCCGTCCCTCCCGCCAAACCCCTGGTGAATCCCCTGGGTGCAGGAGATACGGCCTCCGGCGTCTTCTTTGCCGACCTCCTCTGCGGAATGCCTCCCGAAAAGGCCTTCCTGCGGGCCCTCCAGGCCGCCAGCCTCTCCTGCCAAACCCTCAAGGCCGGAGAGTTCCA
>JAEDNB010000196.1 GCA_016302725.1 Lentisphaeria bacterium | reverse complement strand
GCCCCTCTAGCCCCTCTAGCCCCTCTAGAACCTCTAGAACCTCTAGAACCTCTAGCCCCTCTAGCCCCTCTAGCCCCTCTAGCCCCTCTAGCCCCTCTAGCCCCTCTAGAACCTCTAGAACCTCTAGAACCTCTAGAACCTCTAGAACCTCTAGAACCCTTCAAGAAGCGAAGCAGTTTTTTTAAGTGTATCTATTTCTGATCTCTTCTGTCCCTGGGGGATAAGATGGAGGCAAGGGGAGGGGGAATTTTTTGCGGAAAAATTCTAAATATTTATAACAACTTGAGGATAAATAGGATATATACAATATACCAGGGGATTTCCCTGAAAATGGGGAGAGAAAATCCGGGGGGAGGCTTGAGATTTGGTCACTTTTTGCTATAATATTCCCCGTCTCCAATTGTTGCGATACAATTTTCCATCTGTATTGTCTTTCTTCTGTTTTCCCCTTGTTCATTCGAATCATCCCCCACCCCTATTGCTTGGAGGTCTCCATGCGTCGTTCTCCCCTCATCCATCGTTCTGCTTTCACGTTGATTGAGTTATTGGTGGTCATCGCCATCATCGCCATATTGGCGTCCATGCTGTTGCCGGCGTTGAGCAAAGCCCGGGAGAAGGCCCGGACCATCAGCTGTACCAACAACATCAAGCAGATGACCCTTGCCTTGGTGACCTACTCCACGGATTCCGAGGATTACCTGCCCCACGACGGCATTGGGGGGAACCAGTGGAAGTTTGTGTTCCAGGACTGGCATGTTCCCTACGAAAAGCCTGCGAAGCTGTGGCACTGTGTGAACTACAACGAGAGCGAGGCGTTGGCCAATGGCGCGGGGGACTGGACGGTTCCCACGTTGCAAATCACGGCGAACTTGGCGGGCAGTTCCAATGTCTTCGGGATGAACGCCGCCGTTTACAGCCAGGGGGTCAAGCTGGTGCGTTTGCCCAATCCCACGGCCACCTGCGCCGTGCTGGAGAAGAATTGGCGGGCCCGTTCCGAGGATTCCAACTGCACCAACAACCTGGATCGCAGCATTGCTTGGAACAACACTCCCTTCTATTTCCTGGGGCCGGCCAAACACGAGAACAAGTTTTGTCTGATTGGCTATGTGGATGGCCATGTGGCGCCCAACATGGACAACCTGAAGGGCTCTGATATCGAAGGCAAGTTCCTGGAACTGATTTCCGGCGGACTGACGGAAAGAATGTGGTGAAGGATGTCTTCCCCGGCTTCGTCAACCTCTTAGGAGAGGGGGGCGGAAGCCGGGGATCTTTTCTCCATGGCGATGAAGCGTGCAACTATCTTCTGGCTTCTGTCCTTCCTTCTTGGGACGTGTCTTCCCTTGGTGTCCCAGGAGGTGGTGGGGCTTTGGACCTTTGACGATCCTTCGGCCTTTCTTTCCTCCTCCGGGGGGAGGAGGGCCCGGCTTCAGGGTCATGCCTCTTGGGCGGAGGGCATTGTGGGAGGCGGGGCCTATTTTGACGGGGAGGAGGATTATCTGGAGTTCCCCCTGACCCCGGAGCACGCCCTGGGGGAGGAGTTCACCATCTCCTTCTGGTTCAAGGCGTCGGAGGGCTCCCCCGTCTATCCGCCTCTTCGCCATGGCAATGGTTATTTTGTGGCCAACGGAACCCGGGGCTTCAGCTGGTATGAAGTCACCGGGGAGCGGGGGAGAGTCTATGACGGCTATGCCCATCCCCGGCAGCTGGAGCCGGAGGAATGGCATCATTTTGCCTTGGTCTTCGACCAGAGTGCCCTGACCCTTTTCTTTGATGGCATGGCCATCCGCACTTTGGAAGCCCCCTCCCTGGGGCCTTTGAAGGCGGGAGGAAGCGCCATGATCGGGGGGCACTTGGCCCGCTTCCACGACCAATGGCTGAATTTCCACGGAGTGCTGGACGAGGTGGCCTTTTTGAACTTCCCCAAGAGGGACTGGGATCGGGTGCGCCTGCTGCTCCTCCGGGAGAAACTTCGGGGGATGGGGGCGGAGATCTCTTCGGCGGCTTCCTGGCAGGAGGCGTTCCAGGCGTTTTCCGCCCAGGTGGACCAGTGCTGGTCGGAGGAGGAGGCCAGGGAGCGTCTTCTTCCTGTGGGGGAGCGTCTTGGCCGGGAGGGGGAGACCTTGCTCCATGGCGGGGCGGGGGTGGATTTCCATGTGCGGGTCTGTTCCCCCATGGAGCGGATCATGCCGGATTCTCTTCTGGGGTTGCGGAGTCTTCCCCAGGCCCGGATGACCATGGCGGGGAACGAGAGGGAGCATCTCCAACTCCTGGTGGTGCCGGAGGGACTCCGGGAAGAGAAGACGCTGGAGGTGGAACTCCCCCAGTTCCTGACCTCCTCCACGGGAGAAAAAATCCCCTTCCGTCTCGCCCTCTGGCAGGTGGACTACACTCCCTTGGCCCGCCCCAGCCATTGGATGTACAACCATCCTGCCGTGCCGGACAAACTCCTCGCCCGGGAAGATTTCGCCTTGGGGGGAGAAGCCCCCTTCCTGCCCTTGTGGCTGGAGGTCCTTTCCCCGGAAGGGGCGCCGGCGGGCCTCTACCAGGGAGACCTGCTCTTCCGGAGTTCCGACGGACAAAGCCTCGCTCTTCCTCTGGAGGTGAACCTCCAGCCCTTTTCCCTCCCCCGGCAGAACATCGTTCCCTCCATTGTCGGCATCTGGGAACGGGATTTGCAGACCTATCTCCAGGAGGGGGATGTGGCGGGATTCAAGGCTCTCATGACGGCCTATGCCGACATCCTGGTGGAGCATCGTCTCAATCCCAGCTTCCTCCATCAGGGGGATTTGGTGGCCTCCTGGGTGCGGGAGAGCGTCTATCCCGACTACGCCTTGGACGCCTCCGGAAAAGCGAGGGTGAACTGGGAGTTCTTTGACCAATTGGCCGACCATTTGCGGGAAAAGGGACTTACCACCATTGTCATCGGTCCCTACTATCGCACCGTGGAGATCTGGAAGGGCAGTCGTTCTCCGGAGAAGATCTGGGAAGAAGTGGGGCGCCATGTCCGGGAGAAGGGATGGGAGGAGGCCGCCGTGGCCTATCCCATTGACGAATGGGAGTGGCGGTATTTGGAGGAGATCAACGCCGTGGGGCGGATGGTGAAAGAGTCCTCCGGGGTGCGTTGGCTCATGACCATGGGCAGCCAGAACTCCCCTCTGCCGGAAATTCAAAACGTGGGGCTCTGGATTCCCCAGTTCCATTGGATCCACCTCCCGGAGGCCCGACGCCAGCAAAAGGCCGGCATCCCCGTCTGGTCCTATGTGTGCACCGGCCCCCAGTTCCCTGTGCCCAATCTCCATCAGGATACCCCTCCCGCCGCCATCCGCATGGTGCCTGTGGCCAACTTTCGCTTCGGATTCGATGGCATTCTCCATTGGGCCGCCAACTTCAACACCGGCAAGAACGCCACGCCGGTGGTGGAATACGGGGCGGGGGAGGGACGCTATCTCTATGCCGACGCACAGGGTTTCCCCATTCCCACCGTCCGTCTGAAGGCGTTTGCCGACGGCATGGAGGACTGGACCGTCCTGGAGATGCTGCGGCGAAAGTCTCCCCGGGAGTACGAGGCCAGGATGGGGGAATTGGCTCGCCTCATTCCCGGACGGGACTTTGATCCCGCCATGGAGATCACCGCCACTTCTCCCCGGGAAGCCACCTACCATACCTTCATGGAAGAAGAGGCCTTCTACCCTGTCATCAGTCATCCCGAAACCTATCTGCGGTGGCGGGAGCGCCTCTATCGCTCCTTGTCCCGGCAGACCCAGAAGTAAACGGCCCAGCCACCCAAAAACAACCCT
>JAEDNB010000195.1 GCA_016302725.1 Lentisphaeria bacterium | reverse complement strand
CCGTGCCCTCCGTGTTTTTTAGAAGAGGAGGGTTGGGGGAGCCATGAGTCCACAGGGGACCAGGTTCTTTTTCGTGGAGGCGTATTGTTTGAACTGCTCTGGTCCGGTCCAGGCGGGCCAAGCGCCGTCGTTGGCGTAGAAGGGGCCGTGGGAGTTCCTGCGATGTCCGATGACGCGGATGGAGAAGACATTCCGGCCATTTTTCAGCAGGTCCGTCACCTCCATTTGGAAGGGGGGCCAGGGGAGGGGTTTCCAGGGGGAGCCGTTGATGGAGACCGCCAGGCCGACGCCCCGCCATTCCTCCAGGGAGAGGAGGCAGGGTCGTTTGTCGGTCAGATCCAGGTTGACTGCATGGGTGTATGTCAGGTTTCCTGCGTAATGTGGGAGTCCCTGCTGGCACCAGTCTCCCAGGGAGAGGGTGTGGACGGGGGCGGTGAGGACATTGTCAACCACGCCGAAATTTCCCAGGAGATAGGCGAATTCCAGTCCTGGGAGTCCGAGGTGGTATCGGCAGCGGAGGGTGAGGGTATTTTCGCCGATGCGGAAGGCTTCCTTTGGGAGGGGGATTTTTCTCAAGGAGAGGTCGCACCACCATCCGGCGTCCTGTCTTTGGATGCGTTGTCCATTGAGGGCGATTTCATAGAGGTCGGGTCTTTCCAGTCCCAGGAAGCACGTATCCTGGGGGAGTGCGGCGCACCGGAAATGGTATTCCAGGAGGAGGTCGGTGGAATGTTCCTCCATTCCCTTTTCGGTGTGGAGCCAGGGCTGGACCATGGCCCCTCCCCGGGGGCGTCCCTTGAGGATTTCGGTGCGGATGCGGTCATCCAAGGTGAGGACATATCCGTTGCCCAGGGGGGTGCCGTCTGCGGTGCAATCGGGGTGGTCCAGGACGAGGACATTGTCGTCATCGGCTTCCACCCGCCATCCTTCCTGTGGCAGGGGGAGGGTTTCGCCCTGGAGGGCGGGGGGAGTGGGGCGGTCTGCGGCGTCCAGGTCCTTTTCGGCCAAGAGGAAGAGGTGGGATTCCACGGGGAGGAGGCTGGTCTGGAAGACGGCCTTTCCGTTTTCATGGCGTGAGGGGAGTCGGAAGAGGTTCCCGGTGGTGAGATCCAGCTCATAGACCTTTTCCGCCGGGGAGGCCTTTACGGCCACGGTGACCTTGCGCCAGGAGAGCTTTCGGTCGCGCACCAGGGGATAGTGCATTTGTGCGCCCAGTTCCGTGCCATAGTTGCAGAGGAAGAGAGTCTGGTGGTCGTCGCCCTTGCGGAGGAGATAGAGGGCGGGGGCGACTTGACGCCCTTCCTGGTCTGTGATGGAGACCCGCCGGACCGTGCCTTCCAAGGAGGAGACGAGGGAATCCCATTCCACGGGGCGGAAGGCTTCGTAGGCCTGTGCGGCGGCAGGGGAGGGGGCGCCGTCCACCCGGGCGGGGGGCGTGCCCAGATAGAAGACCGCCCCTCCCTGCCGGGCGAACTCCTCCAGGAGAGTGAGGGTAGTTTGGCGGATGGTCTTCAACTCCGGCAGGAGGACCGCCTGGTAGCCTGCCAGGTTGACCATGAGGCGGTGGTTTTCCACGCGGGCGTGCCGGGACATGACTTCCTCGTCGCCGTAGTCGAAATCCAGATTTCCTTCCAGGAGTTTATTGGAGAGGGGGTAGAGTGCGGCGTCCGCCTTTTGCATTTCGGGGTCATTGGGGTCTCGGATGACGAGGGTCCCCCATGTGGATTCGATGGGGTGGATGACCAGGAGGTCCCTTTGTTCCTCCCCTTCGGAGAGTGCGGCTCCCAGGCGTCCGAAATATTCTTCCACCACGGGGAAATCCTTGTGCCAGGGGGACTGGTAGGAGATGCTGGCGGGGTAGTCCCGTTTGGCTTCGGCGGCCATGGTGTACCAGGCCAGGTGCTGGCAGCGGAAATTGATGCCCATGGCGTATTGCCAATCCCCCAGGGCCTTGTGTCCCATGAAGGGGAAGTCCCAGCCCGTGCATCCATAGGTTTCGGAGAGTCTCCACTGGCGTCCGAACTGGTGTGCCATGGAGGTGCATTGCTTAGCGGTATCGAAGATGCCCCATCGTTCGGTAAGCAGGTCGATGCCGGGTTGCTGCTGGTATTCGTAGAAGCGCATGGCTGCGCCGCAGAGGAGGGTTTGGCTCTGGGGGGAGTCTTCCGCCAGGTCATGTCCGGTGAGGGCGAGGCCATTTTTCTGGCACCATTCCCCGATGAGCCGGGGGAAGGCGTTGACATAGAGTCCGGTGGCGGTGTCGTAGTAGTCCAGCCTTGCCTTGGAGAACTCCTCCCCTTCCACGTGGTAGAAGAGTTCGGGGAGATGTTCCAAGAGGTCATATCCGTGGCGTGCCTGGAATTCCTGCGGGAGTCCTTCGGTCCAGGGGCGCAGCATGGGGTCTCCACTGTGGATGTAGTTGGGTTCGTCGGTGAAGATTCCGGGGACGACCCCACCGAACTCCTGGGAGATTTCCCTGCGGTAGGCTTCGTGGGTCACCTGGATGAAGCGTTCCACGGCCTTGGGGTTCATGGTGTCCAGGTATGTCTGGTCGTTGAACCAGCTGCTGGGTTCCTGGACTTTGCACTGGAAGAGCAGGAGGGACTCTCCTTCCTGGAGGGTGTCCTGTTCCGGGAGGAAGGCTCTCACGCCGAAGGCGTTGTTTCCCTGGAGGCGTGCTGCGAAGAGTCCCAGCCGCTCCTGGGGGAGGCCTTCCTGGGGGAGGCCTTCCAGCACTGTCAGGTGGAGATGGCGTTGACGGAACTGTGGGTTCTTGGTGACGAGGCCTCCGGCGGCCCCGGAGGGCCACCGGTCTTCATCGTAGAGCCATGCCTTCAGCCCCAGTTTCCGGGCCTCGTCAATGCAGGCGCGGATGGCCTCGAACCATTCGCTTCCCAGGTATGGGGTGTTCAGGCCCACCCGGGCATGCATGAAAAAGCCGCCGATGCCCATGTCATGGAAGAGGCGGATTTGGCGGCGCAGCTCTTCGGGGTCGAGTCTCCCATTCCACGCCCAGAAGGGCGCACCTCGGAATTCGGGGCCGGGAGAGTGTACTTTCTGAAGAAGTTGCTCAAGCATGGCGGGGGGGATTGGGGGAAGGAGGGGGAGGAAGGGGAGGGGGCTTGCGGAAAGCCGGAAAGGCGCCTGGAAACCGGAGGCGCGGGGAGGTGGGGCTTCCCGTCTCCATGGTTCCAGACGCCTTTCCCGGTTCATAGGGCAGACGAAGTCCGCAGGGGACACTGCACAGCCTCGAAGGCTGGCCATGGCGCCTTTGCGGTGGATTGCGCACGCCTCGGGCTGGAGGAAAGGGACACGGCCTTTCCCTCCGGCCCCAAACCCCTGCGCCGTCCCTCCGCATTCACGCATGGCCAGCCTTGGGGCAGGGTGCTAGAGCCTTTCCTTCTTGTAGACGTCGAGGAAATACTTGTAGGAATCCACCCGGAGTTCGCCGCAGGCCAGTTCATCGCAGGCGATGATGGCGTTGTTGTGGAGATTCAGGGCGGAGATGGTCCACATCTGGTTGACGCCGCCTTCCACGCACTCCTTGAGGGCCCGGGCCTTGTTGTGGCCGCTGATCAGGAGGAGGACCTCACGGGAGTCGGTGACGGTGCCCACGCCCACGGAGAGGGCCCGGGAGGGGACCTTTTCGGGGTCGTTTTCGAAGAAGCGGGAGTTGGCGATCTTGGTGTCTTCGGTCAAGTCACGGATGCCGGTGCGGGAGGCGAGGGAGGTGAAGGGTTCGTTGAAGGCGATGTGTCCATCCACGCCGCTGCCGCCCAGGAAGAGGTCGATGCCGCCGTAGGAGGCGAT
>JAEDNB010000194.1 GCA_016302725.1 Lentisphaeria bacterium | reverse complement strand
ATTTCATTTTACAATGTTTATTTACAGATATTTATGATTAAATCAGCAGACACTAGGGTAAATGAAACTGGCAATCCCCAAAAGGGTTCGTTTGATTTTTCTTTTTTCAGGGCTTTTTTGGGGGGAGGGTGCGGGGATATTGGGGCGTGTGGGCTGGGCGAAGGGGGGGAAGGGAGGCTACATTAGGGGCATCCCTGCGGTGGTTGCATCCGCTACGCGAGTCGTGTATGGTTCCGGTTTTGAGTCTTTCACCCATAACCCAGGAGGTACGATGAACGTCATTATCTGCAAGGACAAGCGCGCTGTGGCAAAGGAGGCGTACAAGTTGGTCCGCCAGCGTGTGATGTGCGGCCGGGCCAAGGTGCTGGGGCTGCCCACGGGCTCCACGCCCCAGGGACTCTACCAGGAGCTGGTCAGGGGGTTCAAGAAGGGGGAAATCGACTTCTCCGACGTCCATACCTTTAACCTGGACGAATATATCGGAATGGCCCCACAGGATCCCCACAGCTACCGCCATTTCATGGATGAACATCTCTTCTCCCACGTGAACATCAAATGGGACAATGTGTATTTCCTGGACGGGCTCACGGCGGACATCGACCGGGAGTGCGCGCGCTACGAGGAGGCCATCGTCTCCCTGGGGGGCATCAAACTCCAGGTGGTGGGCATCGGAAGGGACGGGCACATCGGCTTCAACGAACCCGGCACCTCCCTCACCAGCCGGACCCATATGATCACCCTGGCGCAGTCCACCATCGCCGACAACGCCAGGCTTTTCTTCGGCGGCGACGAGGAGAAGGTGCCCCGCTGGGCGCTCTCCATGGGCGTGGGGACGGTGCTGGACAGCGACGAGGTGCTGATGCTGGCGGTGGGCGCCAGCAAGGCGGAGGCCATCCAGGGGATGCTGGAGGGGCCCATCACCTCCATGAATACCTCTTCGGCGCTCCAACTCCATCCCAATGTCACGGTCATCCTTGACGAGGCCGCCGCCACCAGGCTAAAGTACCGGGACTACTACCACCGCATCGCCCCGGGCAACGAGGAGGCCATGCTGAAATACCTGGCCGCCGCCCGAAGGAAGGCCGGCCTGGAGTAGACGACACGCCCTCGCCCGCAAAGCCCCCCGCCGGGGGCCTCCCCCTCCCTCCGGGGGGAGCGCAGGCCGCCTTGCGGGCCCTTTCCCTTCCCCCACCCTTGCCGTAATCCCCCCTTCCGTCCGGGCATTGGCCCCTGGCGGAAGGGGGATGGCTTTTTCCCATGGAACCTTTGCTGAATCTCTCCCATCTCACCGTGGAGTTTGCCACGGAGGAGGGGATTGTCCACGCCGTCAACGATGTCTCCTTCACCCTGTCCCCGGGGGAGGCCCTGGGTGTGGTGGGGGAGTCGGGGTGCGGCAAGTCGGTGACGGCCATGTCCATCCCCCGCCTTGTGCCTTCCCCTCCTGGGAGGACGGTGGGGGGGAGCATCCTGTTCCAGGGGCAGGAACTGGTGGGGATGCCCCCGCCGCAGTTGCGGAGGCTTCGCGGCGCCCAGATTGGGGTGGTCTTCCAGGAACCCATGACGGCGCTCTCCCCCCTCCATACCGTCGGGGCCCAGCTCCGGGAGGCCATCCGTCTCCACCGCTCCCTCAAGGCGGCCCAGGAGGAGGAACTGGTGCTCTCCTGGATGGAGAAGGTGGGCATCGGGGATCCCCGGCGCTGCCTGGAGGCCTATCCTTTCCAGTTGTCCGGGGGAATGCGCCAGCGGGTGATGATTGCCCAGGCAATGCTCCTGGAACCCCGGCTCCTCATCGCCGACGAGCCGACCACCGCCCTGGATGTGACCATCCAGGCGCAGGTGCTGGATTTGCTGCGGCAGGTGACCGAAGCCCCCCCCGGTCCCAGGGCCCTCCTGCTGATTACCCATGACCTGGGGGTCATCTGGGAGATGTGCAGCAGGGTCATCGTCATGTATGGCTCCCGCATGGTGGAGGAAGCCCCCACCCAGACTCTCTTCTCCCGCCCCGCACACCCCTATACCTGCGGATTGCTGGAGTCCAGCCCCAGCCTCCAGGCGGACCCAGCCTCCCTGAAGAGCATCCCCGGAAACGTGCCCTCCCTCCTGGCTCTCCCCAGGGGATGCCCCTTCGCCCCCCGGTGCCCCAGGGCCACGTCCTCCTGCCGGGAAAGCCTCCCCCCATGGCGGCCTGGGCGGGAGCCGGGGCACTTCCTGGCCTGCTTCCATCCCATGGAATGACCCGGAGGCAGGGGGGAAGACGCAGAGAGGGCGCAGAACACACCCCGGGGGGGGGGAGTCTGCGCCCTCTGTGGAGAAGGGGGGCGCCCCTTTCCCTTCCTGCGGGAAGTGGGGGGCGTCCCGGGCTTTTCGCCGGTGTCAGGCGTCAGCCAATCATCTTCTTCCCGTGGAGGAAGACTTGCTTGACCTGGAAATCCTGGTCGAGGATGGCCAGGTTGGCGCGGAATCCGGCCTCGATGCGACCCAGGTCGGTGATGCCCAGTTCCTGGGCCTGGTTGAGGGAGGTGGTGCGGACCAGTTCCTCCAGGGGCAGCCCGGTGACCTGGTAGACGTTCTTGAGGGCGTCGTTCATCTTGAGGATGCTTCCGGCCAGGGCGCCATTGGAGGCGAGCCTGGCGGCGCCGTCCTTGACGATGACATCCAGGCCGCCCAACTGGTATTTCCCCTCCTGGAGGTGGGAGGCCTCCATGGCATCGGTAATCAGGAGGATGTGGTCCAGGTTCTTGGTGCGGAAGATGAGGTCAATCATGTCAGGGCAGAGGTGGATCTTGTCGCAGATCATCTCCAGGTAGACCTCCTTCTGGCGGAGCCCGGTGCCCACCATGCCGATTTCCCGGTGGTGGAGCTTGGTCATCTGGTTGCAGTAGTGGGTCAGGCGGCGGAGCCCCCGGGCCTGTCCGGCGGCGAACTGCTTTGTGGTGGCGCTGGTGTGTCCGCAGGAGGGGAGGATTCCCATGTGGAGGAGGTCTTCGGTGAACTCCAGGGCGCCGGGCAGCTCGATGGCGTAGGTGATGAGGCTGACGGGGCTGACCTTGTGGAGGCGCTGGATTTCAGCGGAGTCGGGATTGCGCTGGTAGGCGGGGTTTTGTGCGCCGAGGCATTCGGGGTTCACGTAGGGGCCTTCCAGGTGGGTCCCGATGATGTCGGCCCCGGTGGGGTTCTTGCGGTATTCCTCGATGTAGGCCATGGACTTGGCCAGGCGCTCCTCGGAGAGGGTGAGGGTGGTGGGGCAGCAGTCGGTGACGCCCTCCAGGATTTTGGCCCGCCCGATGGCATCCATGGCCTTGGGGTCGTCGGTGGTGGTCTCATAGCCCATGGCGCCGTGGAAATGCATGTCGATGAATCCGGGGAAGACCATCAAGCCCTGGGCGTCGTAGTGTTCGTCCGCCTGGGGGAGGGCATCCCCCTGGGGGAAGACCCGGCGGATTTTGCCCTCCTGGAGCAGGATGGCGGCATTGTCCAGGCGGATTCCGGGAGTGATGACGGTGGCGTTTTGAATGAGGAGAGACATAGGTGGCTCCAGAACTCTGGGTTGCTTGGCTTGGGGGGAAAGGCGCCGGGGAAGGGCGCCGGGAACGGGAAAGACGGGCAAGGGACGGGGGCGTCCCCTAAAGGGGTTCACGGGGCGGGGCGTCTGCCCTGGGGAGGAAGATGGTGATGTGGCATCCCTCCCCCGGGGCGGAGTCCACATGGATCCAGCCGTGGTGGTTGGCGATGCACCCGAAGGCCATGGGCAGCCCCATGCCGGTGCCCTGGCCGGCGGGCTTGGTGGTGAAGAAGGGCTCGAACATCTTCTGGCGCACCGCCTCCGTCAT
>JAEDNB010000193.1 GCA_016302725.1 Lentisphaeria bacterium | reverse complement strand
GGAGGCGCTGCGGAACTGGGAGGGCGCCAAGCGGCAGGAAGGCGGGGAACAGGCCAGGAGGACCTCCGCCCTGGACGGCGTCCCCCGTTCCGTCCCCGGGCTTTCCCGCGCACAGAAGACCCTGGTGAAGGCCTTCCGCACGGGCTTTGACTGGCCCCTTCCCCAGCAGGCCCTTTCCAAGGTGGAGGAGGAATTGGAGGAGGTGCGCCAGGCCATCCAGGCAAAGGAGCCCGCCGCCATCCAGGAGGAACTGGGGGACCTCCTTTTCGCCGTGGTCAGCCTTTGTCGCACCCATGGAGTGGAGGCCGAGGAAAGCCTCCACGGCGCCATCCGGAAATTCCACCGGCGCTTCCGGGACATGGAGGCGGCCTGCGCCGCCGGAAGCCGCCCCCTGGAAAGCCTCTCCCCCGAGGAGTGGGCTTCCCTCTGGAAAGCCGCCAAGGCGAAAGGGCTCTAGCCGAACCATGCGCCGCCGCGGCGGCCTCTGCGCCCCCGCATACCCCGCATACCCCGGACCTGCCTAGTGCCCTAGTGCGCCGGCCCCTCTCCCTTTCCCGCCCTTTCTTTTCTCCTTCCCCACATCCCCTCCCCTCCATGTCCATCCTGCAGGATTACCAGCCCCTGATTCCCGACGCCCTCTGGCGCCGCCACTCCTTTCTGGAAATCTATCCCTTCGACGGGGGGGGCGGCTTCATCAACCGCGCCCTCCTGGGGACCGTGGACGACCGGGAGATCCGGCGGAAATTCCTGTCGGGGGAGTTGTCCGGGATTGTCCAGTATCCCCGGATGGACTTCCGCCGCTACGAGCGCTGGCGCAGCATCGAGCAGAGTTGCTGGCTGAACCGATTCTATCTTGTCGCCTGCCTGGCCCATGCGGCCTGGCTGGAGGAGGACCGTGCCCTGGCGCAAACCCTGAAGGAGACCATGCTCCATTTCCTCCGGACCTGCCCTCCCCCCGGGGGCGGCGACCCCAAGGCCCTGCAGGAACATTGGGAGAGGGTGCGCTGGCGGATGGTCCATGACTACAACGAGAAGACCTTCGAGGAATACAGCCGGGACGAGACGGACGTGGAATATGTCTGGTATGATTTCCAGCCGGCCAGCCGGGTCCTCCATTTCCTCCATGCCCTCTATTTCCTGAAGGACCTGGTGGAGTTCACCCAGGGGGAGATGCAGGAGTTGACCGAGGGGGTGCGCCTCCACGGGCGTGTGCTCTACCGCCAGGAAAGCGCCCTGCCGGACAGCCAGGGAAACCACCAGGCCGTCCGGCAGATCGGCCTTCTCCACGCCGCCGCCGCCTTCCCCCAGGACCCGGAGACCCTTCCCTGGCGGGAGCTGGCCCTGCGGCGCATCTGCTGGCATGCCCTCAACGACTTCTTCCCCAACGGGGTCCTCTTCGAGAACTCCCCTTCCTACCATGCCTTCGAGACCTGGCATGGCAGGGATGCCCGGGCCTTCGCCCGGCGCTTCGGCACCCCCCTGGACCCCCAGGCCGAAGAGCGCTTCCGCCAGGCCGCCCAGGTGCTGGCCGCCTATCGGCGACCCGACGGCAGGACCCTGGTAATCAATGACGCCTATCCCCTCCTGCCCGACGGCCTCCTGGAATCCATGGGCATCAACCCCCAGGAGCAACCCAAGACCACCTTCCTCCAGCCCGGGGGACTGGCGGTCTGGAGGGGAAGGCGGCTCTATGCCGCCCTGGACGTCTCCTCCTTCACCGGGGAATTCTCCCACTACCATGGCGGCAAAAACGCCTTGACCCTCTTCGTGGATTCCCTCCCTTTCCTGGACGACCCGGGCTGCTGCAACTACGACGACCCCCGCTTCCGCGCCTGCAAGCAGGCCGCCGCCCACGGCTCCCTCCTGGTGGAGGGAACGCCGGACGCGCACTCCTTCAGCCTCTGCGGATGGGATTCCCACCCCCAGTTCACCTTCGCTCCCTGGAAGGAAGGCCGCTTCCAGGCGACCATGACCTCCTCCACCCCCCAGTGGAAGGGAGTCGCCTGGACCCGCACCCTGACCGCCCAGGAAGACGCCCTTCTCCTGGAAGACGCCATCCTGGGGCTGGAGGGACGCGCCTGCGAACTCCGCTTCACCGCCGCCCCCGGCGTGCGCGTCACCTCCACCCCCGAGGGCTTCCTCCTCTCCCGGGAGGAGGGCCCCCAGCTCCGGATGGAAATCTCCGCCTCCCTCCCTCCGGAAAAGCGTCTTCTGGACGGGGAGAATTTCCAGACCGACCCCGCCCTCCCCGTCACCCAGATGGCCCTTTCCTTCCCGGCGGGCGAGGCGGAAATCCATGCCCGCCTCCGCTTCGCCCTCCCCTGATTCCCCATGGCCGGACGCATTCTCATCATCCCCGACGGACCCGCCTCCCTCCTCTACGCCACGGAACTGGTGGAACGCCTCCGGCGACGGAAATACTCGGTGCAGGTGGCCCCCACCGCCTACGACGGCCCCTCCGCCACGGCTTTCGTCAGCGAACTGGCCTGGGCGGCCCTCTCCGGGCATCCCTGCCGCGCCATAGAGGCCCTGGACGAGGCTGCCTTCCGGGAACAGGACCTGATTCTGCTGGGGCCGGTCTCCCCCGCCGTCCACTCCGTCTTCTGCCGGGGCAAGGCCCTGGCTGCCCTGCAGGGCGCCAATCGCCCCGTCCTGGCCCTTCTTCCCCAGGTTCCCGGCGAGCCCCTTCCCGCCTCCCCCCAGGACTTTCTCTCCCTGATGCCCCCGGGCAGCGTCCTGATGCAGGGGGGGATTCCCCATTCCCTGGGGGCCCTGGGGCAGGTGCTGCTTCCGGCGTTGGAGGAGGTGCTGGGGCAGGTGGACCGGCTTCTTACCCGCCAAGACTATGAGGGCCTCCGGGTGCTGGTCACGGCGGGGCCCACCGCGGAGGACCTGGACCCCGTCCGCTTTCTCACCAACCGTTCCACGGGGAAGATGGGCTTTGCCCTGGCCAGGGACGCGGCGTTGCGGGGCGCCCAGGTCCTGCTTGTCCACGGGCCGGTCTCCCTTCCCGTGCCCCGCCTCCCCAACCTGACCCCCATTCCCGTCCGCTCCGCCCAGGAGATGCACCGGGAGGTCATGAAGCACTGGCAGGAGGTGCGCCTGGCCATCCTGGCGGCGGCGGTGGCGGATTTCCAGCCCCTCCACTGCGCCGAAACCAAAATCAAGAAGGGGGAGGCGCAGGAACTCTTCCTTCCCTTGAAGCGCACCCCCGACATCCTGGCTGACCTGGGCGCCCGGGAGAAGCGCCCCTTCCTGGTGGGCTTCGCCGCCGAATCCGACGACGTGGAGGCCAATGCCCAGCTGAAACTCCGGAAAAAACACTGCGACCTCATCTGCGCCAACGACATCCGGAAGCCTGGGTGCGGCTTCGCCACCGACACCAACCAGGTGACCCTCCTGGCCCCGGACGCCCCGCCCCTCGCCCTCCCCCTGAAGGAAAAGTCCGAGGTCGCCCACGCCATCCTCTCCGAAATCCTCCAAAGACTCTGAAAACCCAGGCCCGCCACCCCTGAACCGGGATACATTAACCCCGTTTCCCCCGGCAAGCCCCTTGGAGGCCCCTTCTCTGCGTTTGTCCAGCACTTCTTCGGGAATTTCCCCATCATGAACAACTACGACAACCAGGATTCATCCGTCCCACCCCAGGGCTATCAAGGCTATCAGAATTGGCAATCTGCCTCTGCGCCCGGCTGGCAAGGGGAATCCTTGAGTCCCACCGTCACCAAGACGGAGTGGCTCATCTATTCCCTCCTCGTCGGCATTCCCCTTGTGAATCTGGTGGCCTTGATTTACTTCGCCTGCGACCGGGAAAAGCCCAGCCGTGCCAAC
>JAEDNB010000192.1 GCA_016302725.1 Lentisphaeria bacterium | reverse complement strand
TGCGGCACCTTCTCCAGCCTCTTCATCTCCACCGCCTTCATCCGCCGCTGGCATAAGCGCTCCATCCAGGACAAGAACGCGGCCGCCGCCAGCCTGAAGAAGGCCAAGGCCTAACGGCAGGGGGGACTCTCCCTGCCCTCCCGGAACCCGCCGCCCCCGCGCTTTGCGTAGGCGGCGGGGGAGGTGTGCGTGGGTGGGAGGCGTTTGCAGTTCGTCGCCCAAACGCTACATTACCCCCGTTTCCCGCTTTGGCGGGGTGTGGCTCAGCCTGGTTAGAGCGTCACGTTCGGGACGTGAAAGTCGGAGGTTCGAATCCTCTCACCCCGACCATTTGCCTTTTTTGCCCATCTTTGGACAACCGTGTCCAGGGGTGGGTTTTTTTGTTCCCAGGTTTGCCCTTTGCCCATGAGGGCTCCCGGGCGCCCATCCTGGGGAGTGTCCTTTTTTCCGTCATTCAAGAGAAGCCACGCCATTTTCTCCCGGCCAGCCTGGGAGAGAAGCACACCATTTTTCTTCCCATGAGCAGACTTCATTCCCTTTCCCTTTCCGCCTTTCTGGGCGTCCTCCTTTCCCTTTCCCTCTGGGGAAACCAGAACCTGATTACCAACCCCGAGTTCCAGGAGGAGGGGAGCCAGAAGGGAATCCCCGCCGGCTGGTTCTATGATTCCCCGGAATTCGTGAAATCCGCCTACGCCCTGGTGCAGGACGGCGAGGGAAAGGCCTTCTCCATCCAGCGCGTGGAGCCGGGGGAGGGACTCTGCCGGATTTCCAGCTTCGTGAATGGATTGCGCCCCGAGGCCAACTACCTCCTCTCCTTCCAGGTGAAGAACGCCGCCGCCGCACAGGTGCTTGTCTACGAATTCACCGCCGACGACAAAAACGTGGCCTACAGCGTGCCCCTTGACCGAAAGAACCCGGAGTGGCAGACGGTCTCCTTCCCCATTACCCTGCGCCCGGATACCCGGCGCTTCAAACTCTCCCTGATGGCCGTAAAGGCGGGGGAAACCGTCCTCTACCGTAGGATGAGCCTCCTTTGCGTGGATGAGGCGCCACGCCTCACCCTGGTCAACCTCCCCAAGGCCCCCGCCTTGGCCGCCCAATGGGAGGATCCCGCCTGGGAAATCGCCCCCTCCACCACGGCCTATTTTCTGCTGGGGGAGAAACTGGCCTCCTCCCGCCAGGCGCCCACCTTCAGCCGCCTGGCGGTCTCGGAGGGCGCCCTCCAGGTGATTACCCTGGGAGTGGAGCCGGACATGGAGGGGCGGGTGACGGACAAGGAGGACAAGTGGTCCAACGACACCCTGGAAATCTTCCTGCGGGACCCCGCCACCCGGGTCACCTACCACCTGGGGTTGACCGCCACTGGTGAACAATGCTCCGAGGTGGTCAACCTGGAGAGGATTTCCGGCTTCGCCAGGAACTGGTACTCCGCCGACACCACCACCACTACCTTGGCGGATGTCAAACCCCTGGAGTTCCAGTCCGCCATCGCCCAGCGGCCGGACGGGTGGATCGCCCACTTCTCCATTCCCCTGGCGCAGCAGGACCTGGAAAAACGCACGGAACTCCAGGTGCTCCTGGCCAGGGGACGGAAGGTCGGCAGAACCGAGGAGTACAGTTCCTGGGGGCGCACGACGGGGGATTTCTTCAAGGACAGCCAAGGGTTTGCCAGCCTCTCCTTTCCTCCCTCCCCGGCAAATTTCCTCCCTGGCGAAACCATTGAGGCGCAGCCCGCCCCCGGCCCCGCCACGGATATCATCCCCACGCCCCAGGAGGCTGCCTGGGGGACGGGAATCCGCTCCTTCCCCCTGGGATTGTCCGTCTACTCCGCAGAGGAGAAGGCGTTCCTGGCCCTGCGCCAGATGTATTTGGGCCAATTCCATCAGGAAATCATCCGCGCCGCCTCCCCGGAGGAGGCCGATATCGTCCTGGAGATGGATGGCTCCTGGGGGGCGCCGGAGTTTGACGGCCTGCAGGAGTGGCAGGTGCGGGAGGCCTATTCCCTCGCCATTGGGGAGAAGGCCCGCATCCTGGCCCGGAGCCACCGGGGCCTGGTGAATGGAATGGCCAGCCTCTGCCAACTCCTGGCCCCCCAGGAAGAGGGCAGGGTGGCCTGCCGGGAGGGACGGGTGCTGGATTGGCCGGACCTGGAGTATCGGGGCTGGCATTGCCTCTCCCCCGCCACAGACGGGGAAGTGCCCATCACCCTCCAGTTCATCGACACCCTCGCCGCCCTGAAATACAATTGGTTCTCCCTCCAGTTCGATGGGCGCTTCGCCTATGAACGCCACCCCGAACTGGCCAGCGGAAACGCCACCTCCAAGGAGGGGCACCGGAAGATTGCGGAGCGCCTCTCCCTCTACGGCATCGAGGTCATTCCCATGACCCAGCTTCTCTCCCATTTCCGGGATTTCCTGCGAAAGCCTGAACTGCGGCGCTTCGCGGAAAACCAGCACCCCGAAAAGGAAACCAGGCACACCTACTGGAACTACTGCCCACGCCATCCCGAAATCCACGATTTCGTCTTCGACATGATCGATGAACACCTGGAGTGCTACCCCGAGGCCAAATGGTACCACGTGGGCATGGACGAGGTGACCTTCGAACCCTTCGGCATCTGCGAACGCTGCAAGGACACCCCCGCCGGCGACCTCTTTGCCGAAGAAGCCCTCCGGCTGTACCAGTATGTCACCCAGGTCAAGGGACGCCGCATGGCCATGTGGTGCGACCAGTTGGAGGTCCAGCGCAATGGCGGCGTAAAACCCTACAACACCGCCACCGCACTCCCGAAAATCCCCCGGGATGTGGTCATCTTCGACTGGCACTACACCGAGACCACCAACAATCCCACGGTGAAATTCTTCATGGACGAGGGCTTCCAGGTGATTCCCTGCGGCTGGTTCTACCCCGAGAATATCTATCCCCTGGCGGAGGAGGCCCATCGCCAGAAGGCCCTGGGCTTCGGGGGCACTTCCTGGGTCTTGATGTCCTCCATCCGGGGCAGCTCCGCCCTCATGACCTCCGTGGTCTTGGGCGCGGAACGCAGCTGGAGTCTCAAGGGACCCAAGCTGGAGACAATGGCCTACATCCCCACGGAGCGCTTCATCCGGCTCCATGACGGCGTCTCCACTGCCTTCCCCCGCCGCTACCGAATGCTGGACCTCTCCGCCCACTACAACATGGCCCTGGCAGGGGATTCCCGGGATTCCTGGATGGGGCTGGGGACGGAGAGCGACTGCTCCGCCCTCCCCACGGGCCTCCAGTGGCTCAAGGGAACCCCCTTCCGGATTTCCCAGGGACGGCGTGGGGCGGTGGCCACCGCTGACGATTCCCTGGCCATGGCAAAATACCCCCGCCTGGTCACGGGAATCCCCGTCTCCGGCACCGCAAAGGAACTCCTCTTCCTTCAGACCGCCACCCGCCCCACGGAGGTGGACCGCACCCTCGGCAGGGTCGGAGAAAAGCCCATGATGGCCAGCTACATCGTCCACTATGCGGACGGAAAGAGCCAGGTCATCCCCCTGGCTTGGGGCGAAACCCTCACCCATTGGAATGCCCAACTGCCTTCTGCCTTCGCCATCCCCGCATGGCAGGGACAGACCCCCGAGGGCGCACGCCTCGCCCTGGAGACCCTCCGCTGGGTCAACCCCAGGCCGGAGGTCCCCATTGTCTCCCTGGATATCCAGTCCATGGAGGGCAATCCCGCTCCCGTTGTGCTGGCCATCACCGCTGTGGAGGAATAGCCCCGCCCCTGATACGGCCCCGTAGGCCCCCCGGCTACCCGTGGAGACGCGGAACCGCCGGGGAAAGCCTAGAGATTCTAGAGATTCTAGAGATTCTAGAGATTCTAGAGATTCTAGAGAT
>JAEDNB010000191.1 GCA_016302725.1 Lentisphaeria bacterium | reverse complement strand
ACGACGGGGTGCTCTCCATCCAGGAATACCACGCCCGGCTCAACGGATAGGGCGGCGCGACTCCCTTCCCCCCCCATACGCCTAACCAACCCCAACCCAGAGTCTTTCCAAGAAAATGTCCTGCTCCCCCACTCTTCTCGTCCTGGCTGCCGGCATGGGCAGCCGTTACGGCGGCATCAAGCAGATGGACCCCGTCGGCCCCGACGGCGAGTTCATCCTGGACTACTCCATCTACGACGCCTGGCGCGCTGGCTTTGGCAAGGTGGTTCTGGTCATCCGGGAGGAGTTGGAGGAGCCCCTGCGGGAGCATTTCGGCAACCGCCTGGACGGCAAGGTTGAAGTGGAATATGTGGTGCAAAGCCTGGACCGCCTCCCGGCGGGCTTCGTCACCCCCCCCACCCGGAAGAAGCCCTGGGGCACGGGGCACGCCATCTGGTGCGCCCGGAACGCCATCCATGGCCCCTTCGCCATGGTGAACGCCGATGACTTCTACGGCCGGGAATCCTTCACGGAGATGGCCGCCCTCCTGGCCGACCCCGCCTTCGGCAGGAATTCCTGCGGCATCGTGGCCTTCCGCCTCAATAACACCCTCTCCGAAAACGGGAGCGTCTCCCGCGGCATCTGCGCCGTGGAGAATGGCCGCCTCACCGACGTGGTGGAGCGCACCACCATCGAGGCCCTGCCCGGCGGCAAGGCGCGCTACCAGAACGAGGACGGCTCCTGGACCCCCCTCACCGGGGAGGAGCCCACCTCCATGAACCTGTGGGGGTTCCCCGTGGAACTCTTCCCCGAACTGGACCGGCAGCTGGTGGAGTTCCTCCAGGCCAACCTCCAGGAGCCCAAGAAGGAGTTCTTCATCCCCACGGTGGTCAACACCCTCATCAAGAAGGAGGGCTGGAACTCCCTGGTGCGCACCAGCCCCGAACGCTGGTTCGGCATGACCTACTCCGAAGATCGAAAACTGGTCCTGGACCAGGTGAAGAACCTCACCGCCCAGGGCGTCTACCCCCCCTGCCTCTGGAGGTAACCCCATGTCCCAGGAAACCCTGCAGAAACTCCTCCCCATCCTCCGGAACTTCGACTTGAGGGGCGTGGCCACGGACGCCGAGCCCTGGGGCTCCGGACACATCAACTCCACCTTCCGCGTCACCGTGGACCAGAGCGGGCTGCCCGTCCACTACATCCTCCAGGGCATCAACCGGCACGTCTTCCCCAACGTGCCCAAGCTCATGGAGAATATCCAGAGAATCACCCGGCACCTCGCCGCCAAAAACCCCCAGGACGCCAGGGCCACCCTCACCCTCGTCAACGACCACCACGGAAACCCCTTCTGGGAAAACCCCGCCGACGGCGGATGCTACCGGCTCTATCTCTTCATCGAAGGGGCCTCCACCGTGGACGCCGTCTCCTCCCCGGAACAGGCATACCAGGCGGCACGGGCCTTCGGCGCCTTCCAATGCGCCCTGGCGGACCTGCCCGGCGGCCCCCTCTTCGAGACCATCGTGGATTTCCACCACACCCCCAAGCGCTTCCAGAAATTCCTGGCGGTCCTCAAGGAGGACAAGCAGGGACGCGCCGCCCTCTGCCAAAAGGAAATCGACTTCGCCCTGGCCCACGAAAAGGAGTGCGCCATCGTGGTGGAGCGCCTGGCCGACGGGCGACTCCCCTGGCGCGTCACCCACAACGACACGAAAATCAACAACGTGATGCTGGACGACAAGACGGGCGCCGGTGTCTGCGTCATCGACCTGGACACCTGCATGCCCGGCAGCGTCCTCTACGACTTCGGCGATGAAATCCGCACCACCACCGCCTCCGCCGCCGAAGACGAAAAGGACCTCTCCAAGGTGAATTTCGACCTGAACCTCTTCCGCGCCCTCATCCAGGGATACCTCTCCACTGCCGGCGGATTCCTCACCCCCGAGGAAAAACGCCTCCTCCCCTTCTCCGGAAGACTCCTCACCTTCGAATGCGGCCTGCGATTCCTCACGGATTTCCTGGAGGGGGACGTCTATTTCCGCACCCACCGGGAAGGCCAGAACCTGGACCGCTGCCGCACCCAGTTCCACCTGGTCGCACAAATGGAGGCGAAGGAAGCGGAGATGAACGCCTTCGTGCAATAAAGCCACCCCCACACCTTACCCAGGAATCACTGAAGATGAACCAGGAATTCCCCCTCGTAGCCCCCAAGACCGTCCCTGTCCTGGACCCCGGGTTCCGCCCCCCTGTACTGGCCAACCGCGCCTTTGTGGAGGCCGTCAAGGCCTCCGGCGCCGCCGTCCCCTGCCTCATCGCCGTGGAGCGCGACCGCCAGCGGGTCTCCCGCTTCGACACGGTCGTCTACGATATGCGCCACCCCGCCTCCGCAGGCAATTTCTTCTACGTGGAGCGCATCGTCAAGTTCCTCCTCTGGCAGTTTGGCGGCTGGAAGGTCACCATCCATGCCCCCGAATGCCTCGTCCAGTATCTGAAGGCCTGCTACTGTGAATCCGGAATCCGCCGCTTCGACGCCCAGTTCTGGGGGGATTTCACCTACGAGAAGACCATGACCTTCGTCTACGCCCCCACCCCTGACGACGTGCCCGCCGAAAACGACGGCGCCGGCGCCGCCGTCAAGCTGGACTGGAGCGGATGGCGCATCGGCTTCGACCTGGGGGCCTCCGATGAAAAGGTGGCCGTGGTCAAGGACGGAAAACTGGCCCTCAAGGAGGACGGCGAGCCCCTCCTCTCCGCCGAATATGTCTGGGATCCCAAGCCCCAGACGGACATCCAATACCACTACGACCACATCAATTTCGTCCTCAAGGAGGCGGAAAAGGCCATCCACTCCGTGGATCCCCAGGCCAAGGTCAAGGGCATCGGCGGCTCCTCCGCCGGGGTCTTCGTGGACGGACGCGCCCGCAATGTCTCCCTCTTCCGCGGAATCACCCCCAGAAGCCGTTTCGACCAGGAGGCCGCCCCCATCTTCAAGGAAATCCAGAAGCAGTGGGGAGTCCCCCTCCGCCTGGAGAACGACGGCGACGTCACTGCCCTGGCGGGGGCCATCGCCCTCCAGGAGGGAGCCGTCCTGGGAATCGCCATGGGCTCCAGCCTGGCGGCCGGCTACGTGGATGAATCCATGACCATCAAGGGGTGGATGAACGAACTGGCCTTCGCCCCCGTGGACTACAACCCCGAGGCCGCCATGGACGAGTGGTCCCACGACATCGGCGTGGGCGCAAACTACTTCTCCCAGCAGGCGGTCGCCCGTCTCATCCCCCTGGCGGGCATTGAGATGGATGACATCCCCGCCGACAAGTTCCCCCTGCGCCTCAAGCGGGTGCAGGAACTGATGGCCCAGGGCGACCCCCGGGCGCGGAAGATCTACGAGACCATCGGCGTCTATTTCGGCTACACCGTGGCCGAGTACTGCTCCTTCTACCCCGTCATCAAGCACCTGGAAGTGCTGGGGCGGGTGGTCTCCGGCGAGGGCGGCCAGATCATCCTGGACCAGGCCCGCAAGGTGCTTCGGGAGGAGTTCCCCGAACTGGGGGAAATCCACTTCTACGAACCCTCCGAGCGGGAAAAGCGCCACGGCCAGGCCGCCGCCGCCGCCTCCCTCCCCGATTGCTGAAGCAGCCCTGCGCTGCGGGAGATTGCTGCCATGGAAATCACGGAATCCCAAAGAAATCAGTTCATCCAGAAGTGCCTGGAGGAGGGAATGAGCCTCTCCCAGGTGCAGGACCAACTCGCCCAGCAGTTTCAACTCCATGTCACCTATATGGAACTCCGGCTGCTGACGGCTGAGCTCCAGGTGAACTGGGAAAAGCAGGATGCACGGGCCATGGCGGCCAGGGCCGCCAGGACCCCCGCCGCCGCCCAGCAGCCCCCCCTCCCCCGGGAGGCCCCCCCCGCCAACGGGGAG